>CALKWG010000469.1 GCA_938004315.1 uncultured Spirochaetaceae bacterium | reverse complement strand
GCTCGCAGAGTATTATTTTACTATTACCTTCGGCCAGGATGTATTCGGCGCAGTTAAGCCATTCCTCCAGGGTCGAGTACATGCCGCGCTTGAGGAGTATGGGCCTGCCCGACTTGCCCGCCTCGCGCAGGAGGGAGAAATTCTGCATGTTCCGCGCGCCGATCTGCAGGACGTCGGCGTATTCGCCGACCCAGCTCACGTCGCGCGTATCTATGACCTCGGTGACGATGGGCAGGCCCGTCTCGCGCCGCGCCTTGTCCAGGATCTTAAGGCCTTTGAGCCCCAGGCCCTGGAAGGCGTAGGGGCTGGTGCGCGGCTTGAACGCGCCGCCGCGCAGCATCGTCGCGCCGGCCTCCTTGACCGCGACGGCGGTGCGGATGAGCTGGTCCTCCGACTCCACCGCGCAGGGGCCGGCGATGACCACGAGCCCCTCGCCCACGGCGACCCCGCCCGCCTCGACCACGGTCCGTAAGCCGCCCTCCCTGGCCGCGCTTAATCGTAAATCCTTCATATAAGGGCCTCCCGCGCCCGGTAGCGATTCTATATACAGGTACGAAGCCTTGCCAAAACGACGCCGGGACGGTACCGTGGCCCCATGCCGTCGTTATCCGATCGCGCGCGCGCCGTAGAGCCCTCGCGCACCATAGCCATGAACCAACGAGCCCGCGAGCTTAAGGCCGCCGGCCGCGATATCGTCGACCTCACCGTCGGCGAGCCAGACTTCAGGCCCCCGCGCCCCGCCCTCGAGGCGGCGGCCGCGGCGGCCCTTTCGGGCGCCGACCGCTATACGCCGGTCGCTGGCCTGCCCGAGCTCAGGTCGCTCGCCGCCACCTCGTTCAAGGAGGACGGCGGCCTGGCCTACGAGCCCGGCCAGCTTATGGTCAGCCCGGGGGCCAAGGCCGCCCTGAGCGCGGCCTTCGCGGCCTTAGTCGGCCCCGGCGACGAGGTCGTCATCCCCACGCCGGCCTGGCTCAGCTACGCCGAGCAGGTCAAGCTGGTCGGCGCCGAGCCCAAGCTCGTCTACTGCCCGCCGGAGGCCGGCTACAAGCTCGAGCCCGAGGCCCTCGCCCGCGCCTTGTCGCCGCGGACCAAGCTCATCGCGCTGTGCAGCCCCTGCAACCCTAGCGGCGCCGTCTATTCGCGCGCCGAGCTCGAAGCCCTAGCGGAGGCCTTGGAGTCGCGACCCGAGCTCTGGATACTGTCGGATGAAGTATACCGCTCCATCCGCTATCTGGCCGAGGCCCCGAGCCCCGCCGAATTCCCCTCCTTGTACCCCCGGACGGCCGTCGTGCGCGGGCTATCGAAGTCGCACGCCATGACTGGCTGGCGCATCGGCTTCCTAGCCGGCCCGCAGGCGCTCGTCGACGCGGCGATCGCCGTACAAGGCCAAACCCTGACCTGCGCCGCCATGATATCCCAGCTCGCGGCCGTCGCCGCCTTGAAGACGCCGGAGGCCGAACTCAAGCCCATGAAGGACGCCTACGCACGCCGCCGCGAGCTCGTCTGCGAAGGCCTCGCCGCCGCCCCCGGCCTGGCGATTAGCCCGCCCGACGGCGCCTTCTACGCCTTCCCCCGCATCGAAGCGCTCATCGGCGCGGTCGCGCCGCGCGGTCCCATTCGCGGCTCGGACGATTTGGCCCTCTACCTCCTTGAGGACGCGGGGGTCGCCCTGGTGCCAGGATCAGCCTTCGGCGACGACGGCGCCCTTCGCTTATCCTTCGCCGCCACCGAAGAGGCCCTGAGCGACGCCATCGCGCGCATACGGGCATCGCTTCAGGGGCTCGTCGCGCGCTAGCTCGGCGCGACGCCGACGCGGCCCTCGCGGCGGCCGGCGCTCAGCGCGGACGAGCCTAAGGCGCGGATATGCCTAAGCGGCCGGTACGGAGGAGCTCCCCGCCCGGCCGCGCCGCGAAGAGCACCGTTAGATGTAGTAGAAATAAAAATAGAAGGAGGCGGTGAGGCGGGTATGGCTGTCCGAGCGCTGGCTAGGCTTGACCATGGCCCGGAGTGTATCATGCCCTCGCCGCTTGATCAAGTTACTTCGAGGAGAATCACGTGAAGAAGGCGATACTTATGCTCTCGGGCCCCAACCTCAATCTCCTCGGGACGCGGGAGCCGGGCGTCTACGGCAGCCTGAGCCTGGCCGAGATCGAGGCCCGCGTCGCGCGCCTGGCCGCCGAGCTCGGATACGAGCTACGAAGCTTCCAGTCTAATAGCGAGGGCGCCCTCATAGACGCGCTGCACGAAGCCCGCTCCTGGGCCGCCGGGGCGATCTTTAATCCCGGGGGCTATAGCCATACGTCGATAGCGCTGCGCGACGCGGTGGCGGCCGTGGGCTATCCGGTCGTCGAGGTTCACCTGTCTAATATCGCGGCGCGCGAGGAGTTCAGGCATAGCTCGATGGTCGCCGGCGCCTGCGTCGGCTCGGTGAGCGGCTTAGGTTGGCGGAGCTACGCCCTGGCCCTGCGCGGCCTCGCCGAGCTCCTTACGGAGCGCGCGGCCGGCGCCGAGAGCTAGGGCCCGGCGTCCCGGGCGCCGTCCCGAGCGCCGGGGGCGCGTTAGCCTCTAGCAGGGTGATGACAAACTCGATGCTTGTCAGCACCCTGCTAGATATAGCCCAGCTTCTTGGCCTGAGACCTAAGCTCCTCTCGGAACTCGGGGGCGGCGACCCCGATGAGCGCCAGGGCCCGCTCCTTGACGGTGCGGCCGCGTAGCTTAGCCACGCCGTGCTCGGTGACCACGTGGTCCACGAAGGAGCGGTGCAGGGTGACCGCCGCGCCTTCGGGCAGGGTCGGCACGATCGTGCTCACGGCGCCGCCCTTGGCGCTGGCGTAACAGGCTATGATCGACTTTCCCAGGCCGTCGAAGCCGGCGACCGCGCCCTGGGCGGTGTCCGACTGGCCGCCGGTGCCCGAGTACTGTTGGGTGCCGATGGACTCGCTGGCCACCTGGCCGGTGAAGTCGACCATCAGGCAGGTGTTGACGGAGACCATCTTGGCGTTCTGCGCGACGACGGCCGGGTCGTTCACCCAGCGGCCCCGCTGGAACTCCACGGCCACGTTGTCGTCCAGCCAATCGTAGAGCCGTCGGCTACCCATGGCGAAGGTCGCTACGAACTTATCTTTCTTTAACGACTTCCGTCTGTTGGTAATGACGCCCAGCTCGTAGAGCTCCATCATGGAGTCCACGAACATCTCGGTGTGCACGCCCAGGTCTTTCTTGTCGCGTAGGGCCAAGGCCGCCGCGTTCGGGATCCCGCCTATGCCCAGCTGTATGGTGGACCCGTCGTCGACGAGCCCGGCTATGTGGCGGCCGATATTCAGGTCTATTTCGCTCGGCTCGGGAGCGGGCAGGGTAGGGACCTCCTGCTCGTGCTCCACGAAGTAGTCTACCTGGCTTAGGTGCAGGTGGGTGTCGCCGAGGGTACGCGGCAGGCGCGGGTTTACCTCCATGATCACGTAGCGGGCCGCCTCCAGGATGTCCTTCTCGTAGGTGATGCCCAAGGACATGCTGACGAAGCCGTTCTTATCGGGCGGCGTGCAGGTGCCGATGAAGACCTCGGGCGGGCGGGCGTGGATACGGTCGCTCGCCGCGCGGTGCAGCATGTTCGGCACGAAGGTCACGGTGCCTGCGCCGGCCTTGAGGGCGGCGCGGGAGCCCGGCGCGTGGAACCAACTGGCTAGCTCGAAATGGCCCTTCATCTCCGGCTTCATGTAGAAGTCGTAGGGCTTGAGCGTGAGCACGCTGAAGACCCTGACGTCCCGGACGGCCGGCGCCAGGGTATGGAGCCTGGCCATGGTACCCTGGGGCTCGCTGGCGCATTGCCCCACGACGACGTCGTAGCCGCTCTCGATGCATCGTATAGCCTCGTCGATCGGGCGAAGCTTAGATTTGTATTCGTCGTCCCATTTGGACATAGTAGCTCCTTTAGTAGATGAAGAGGTTCGCGCCGACGGCGAAGCCGGCGCCGCTGGCGCAGAAGACGACGGCGTCGCCCCGCCGGATCTTCCCGTCCTTGACGGCGTGGTGGAAGGCCATGGGCACGCAGGCGGAGCCGGTGTAGCCGTAGCGGTCCATCACGGTCGGCGCCAGCTCGCGGGGGCGGCCGAGCGCATCCATGACCTCCTCGATGACGCTCCTATTGATCTGCGTGAGCACGAAGGCGCCTACCTTATCGAGAGGCACGCCGCCCTTGGCGCAGAGCGCGCGTATGATCGGCGGCCAGAGCTTTAGGTTCCGGTCGCCCGGCAGGCGCTGCAGGAGCTCGAGGCCGTAGGTCCCGGCGTCGAGGAGCTCCTT
>CALKWG010000468.1 GCA_938004315.1 uncultured Spirochaetaceae bacterium | reverse complement strand
GTGGGCGCGCGAGGTGCCGCGGGTGACGCCCAAGATGGCGCCGCGGGCGTCGGGGTCCCAGTAAGGCGCGCCCAGGCCGACGAAAGCCGGCACCAGCACCACGCCGCCTGAGTCAGGCACCGAGCGGGCCAGGCGCTCGCTCTCCGCCGAGTCGGCCAGCACCTTAAGCTCGTCGCGCAGCCACTGCACCACGGCGCCGGCGATGAAGACCGAGCCCTCCAAGGCGTAGGTATAGCCCTTGCCCAGGTCCCAGGCTATGGTCGTAAGGAGGCTGTGCTTGGAGGCCACCGGCTCGGAGCCGGTGTTCATCAGGGCGAAGCAGCCGGTGCCGTAGGTGTTCTTGCTGGAGCCCGGCTGGAAGCAGGCGTGGCCGAAGAGCGCGGCCTGCTGGTCGCCGGCGCAGCCGGTGACCGGGATCTCGGCGCCGAAGAGGTCCTTCTTCGCGTAGCCGTAATCGGCCGAGCTCGGCAGGACCGCCGGCAGCACCGAGGCGGGGATCTTCATCATCTTTAAGAGGTCCTGATCCCAGCGGCCCTCTTTTATATTGAATAGCAGCGTCCGCGAGGCGTTAGTCGCGTCGGTGGCGTGGCGCCCGGTCAGGCGGTAGATGAGCCAGGAGTCCACGGTGCCGAACATCAGGTCCCCGCGCTCGGCTTTAGCTCGCAGGCCCGGCACCTCGTCGAAGAGCCACATGAGCTTGGTGCCGGAGAAGTAGGGGTCCAGGACCAGCCCCGTTCGCTCGCGGATCTCGGCCTCGTAGCCCATGGCGCGGAGCTCCTGGCAGATCGCGGCCGAGCGGCGGCACTGCCAGACTATGGCGTTATGCACGGGCTTACCCGTGGTCCGATCCCAGAGCAGCGTGGTCTCGCGCTGGTTGGTGATACCTATGGCGGCTATCTGCGAGGGCAGGATTTGAGCCGCTTCGATAGCGCCTACGGCCGCGTCATACTGGCTTCGCCAGATCTCCTCGGGGTCGTGCTCCACCCAGCCGGGCTGGGGATAGATCTGGTTGAAGGGGATCTGCATCTTCCCGATGGCGGTGCCGGCCTGGTTGAACACGATGGCGCGCGAACTCGTGGTGCCCTGGTCTAGGGCCAGGACGTATTGGTCTTTATGCGGCATGGTCTATCCTCTCGTCGGTTTTATTTTTTGAAGCGCTGGGCAAGGTCCTCGGCCAGGAACTGCATGGGGTCGACGATAGGCACCGCGACGTCGCTCGGCCGTAGGACTATGTTCATCTCCGCGCAGGCGACGATGATGAGCTCGGCGCCGCGGGCGACCAGCCTCGCGGCGGCCTGCTTGAGGAGGCGCCTGGGCTCCTCGCTTAAGTAACCGGCCTTGATGCCGCGTGGACCGAAGACCGCCTCATTCACGAAGCGTTCTTGGGCCTCGTCGTCGGAGTAATGCAGGCGCAGGTCGGGTAGATAGCGGTCGAAGAGCTTCGCCTTGATCGTCCCCGTCGTCGCCATGACGCCGACGCGGCTTAAGCCCTTGAACATGTCTAGACGCTTCCCGATCGAGTCGAAGACCGAGGCCAGCTCGCAGCCTATGGCCGCGCGAAGGCCGTCTAGGTAGGCGTGCGCGTTCATCGAGGCCAGGGCCAAGACCGTCGCGCCGCCGGATTCCAGGCGCTTAGCGCAGGCGGCCATGGCCGGCAGGGGATCGGGCCCGGTTCCCAAGATGTGCGCCGAGCGATCGGGGATATCCGGCGGCGAGTCGAGGAGCAGGCGCGGATACGAGGCGTCGTCCGCCGCGCCTATGGCTAAGACGATCTTCTTTAGAAACTCGGCGCTCGCCAAGGGTCCCATCCCGCCAATGATGCCTATCGTACCGTCCGCAGGCCGCTTATCGTTCGTCGTCGCCATGGATGCCTCCCCTAAACGGATGTGCGCGGCCGGCCCGTAGGCCCGATCTCTGCTCGCCGCTAGAACTCAGTATAGGGCCGTTATGGCGAGCTTGCAATTCAAAGCCGTTTCATAGATAGTAGTCCCGTGCGCGCCGTCGGCGCGCTCACCGCCGATTTACACCGAATTGCGGGCGGTCTGCCCTCGCGTACGCGGGGCGAGGAAATCCAGCTAAAAGGGAGGCCGCCATGGCGGGCCACGCACCTACGCGCAGCGACTCCTCCCTACAGAGCGGAATACCATACTCTTTTCTCAAGGGAGGGACCCTATGAGGGACTCGCGCTATCTTTTCACCTCGGAATCGGTCGGCGAAGGCCACCCCGATAAGCTCTGCGACCAAGTCTCCGACGCCGTGCTCGACGCCTGCCTAGCCGACGACCCCGAGAGCCACGTGGCCTGCGAAACCTTCGCCACCACCGGCATGGTGCTCATCGGCGGCGAGATCACCACGAACACCTACGTCGACATCCAGACCCTGACCCGGGACGTGGTGCGGGAGATCGGCTACGACCACCCCGACTACGGCATCGACTACGAGTCCATGGCCATCTTGAACACCATCCACGCCCAATCGCCCGACATCAACCAGGGCGTCGTAGGCCACGGCCTTAAGGAATACGAGGGCCAGCAGGGCGCCGGCGACCAGGGCATGATGTTCGGCTTCGCCTGCACCGAGACCGAGGAGCTCATGCCCGCGCCCATCAGCTACGCGCACAAGCTCCTCTTAAAGGCTACGGAGCTCCGCAAGGGCAAGCGCCTGGCCTGGCTGCGTCCCGACGCCAAGAGCCAGGTCACCCTCGAGTACGAAGGCCATAGGCCGCTGCGAGCCGACGCCATCGTCGTCAGCCATCAGCACGACCCCGACGTGCCCTACGCCACCATTAAGGAGGCGGTGATCGAGGAGATTATAAAGCCGGTGCTCGGGCCCTCGGGCCTCTTGGACGCGAACACCAAGTTCTATATCAACCCGACCGGCCGCTTCGTCATCGGCGGCCCCATGGGCGACACGGGACTGACCGGCCGCAAGATCATCGTCGATACCTACGGCGGCATGGGACGCCACGGCGGCGGCGCCTTCTCCGGCAAGGATCCGTCCAAGGTGGACCGCTCGGCCGCCTACATGGCCCGCTACGTGGCCAAGAACGTCGTGGCCGCCGGCTTAGCCGAGCGCTGCGAAGTCGAGCTGGCCTACGCCATCGGCGTGCCCTTCCCGGTCTCGGTCATGGTCGACACCTTCGAGACCGGCAAGGAGTCGGAGGCGAAGATCATCGCGGCGGTGCGCAAGGTTTTCGACCTCTCTCCCGGCGGCATCATCAAGACCCTGGACTTGAAGCGCCCCATCTACAAGCAGACCGCCGCCTACGGCCACTTCGGCCGCGCCGGCTTCAGCTGGGAACGGACCGACAAGGCGCAGGATCTTCTTAAAGCTATCTAGTACGAAGCGCTGACTATCGGTATATAGAGGCCGAGGCGTCCCGCGGCAGCGCCGCCGGCGCGCGGCTCGGGCGCGATCCCTACGAGCGGGAGCCCCGGCCTTAAGCCCGACCCCGGCGAGCCGTTCAAGAGCGCGCCGGCAGCCAGGTTGCCGATGCTCCTGCCTTCGACTAAATCGCGGGTGAGCCAGAGTGCGGTGGCCGAGCCGGCTACGGAGCCGCTGAGCATGCCGGCGTAGATGACGCCGGGGCTCTCGGCTCCGAGCACGTAGGGCACCCCGAGCCCTAGGAAGGCGCCGAGCACCGACCCCAGGTTAAAGAGCCAGGCCCGCGCCGCCGGGAAGGGTTCGGGGCTTGCGGTCAACGCGTAGGCCGCGCCGCCGTAGAGAACGCCGCCTAGGACGCTTAAGCCCGCGAAGGCGGGGTTGAAGGAGCCGCCGCCGGGCTCGCCGGCCGCGCCGTCCAGACTGAACACGACGCCGGCCGCGACCCCCCAGGTAGACCCCCAGAGCATGCTTGAGATGATCATGAACGAGCGGCCGCCGTTCATCACCACCCCTTCGGTCCCCTTGAGCGCCCCGAAGAACGCCAAGGGCGAGACCACGAGCGGAAGGCCGATATAGAGCCGCACATTGTCCGATCCCAGGGCGTAGAGCGTAGCTTCGGAGGCCGCCGCGGCGTAGAGGGTCACGAAGCTTAGGAGCGAGGCTCGCCCGTCCTGCAGGGCCTTCACCCGCTCGTTAACGTCCTTCTCCTGCTGTATGAGCCTGGCCTTGAGGAAGTAGGTCGCGTCCGCCTCGACGGCGATATTCTGCCCCCAGCTCCTGTAGCCTTCGGCGCTCAGCTTGACCGCGTAACGCCCGGGCTTAGGTACGCGCACCACCACAGGCGAGCTACCCTCGAAGAGCCCGTTGATATAGACCGAGACTCCCGGCGGCTCGGTGTCGATGCTAACGTACTCTCCCTGCTTGACCTCGATGCCGGGCACCCCCAGGATACGCTGCGCCGCGACGCGCACGGGCTTGCGCAGATCCTCGATGGGGCCGATATACTCCTCGGCTATGGCCGCGCGCACCCGTCCCGACTCGACGTCGATGATGCGGAGCGCGATGATGTACAGGGTGCCCAGGCGGCCGATGCGGCCGACCATGATCTCGTCCGCGCCTAGGAGCCGGCCTATGCCGGCCGCCCCCGAGCCCTCGAACAGGAGGGAGAGCCGCTGCTCCTGCTCGGCGAGCACCGCGGCTAGGTCCTGGCGCTCCACGAGCGCGTAGCCGGGCGCCAGGGCGATCTCCCGCCGAACCAGTTCTGCTAGGATGGCGCGGCCGGATTCCTCCAGGTCGGACGAATCGAAGCCGACGAAGCTTAGGCGTTTTACGGGGCCCGCGCCGATCGCGGGCGGGCTAGCCTGAGCCCCGGCCTCGGCGCAGAGCGCAATAAAAAAGACCGCGGCGATGAAAGCCGAGGCATGCGGATGCTTCATACGCGTTGCGGCGCGTCGCGTATGCGGTAACGGAGAGGCCGTAGGCGCGCCATCCTCCTTCTCAGATAGGTATACGGTAAGTATATTCCCTCGCCGGCGGGTAACCAGGGGGGAAGATAGCCGCCGGCGACCGGGCTTGCGTCGCGGGGCCGCTATGGCCATCATTATCCTTATGGAATCCCTACGAGAGCTCTACCGCATCGGGCACGGCCCGTCGTCCAGCCATACCATGGGGCCGCGCGCGGCCGCCGAACGTTTCGCCGCCGACTTTCCGCAGGCGGCGGCCTTCAGGGCCACGCTCTACGGCAGCTTGGCCGCGACGGGCCGCGGCCACTTCACCGACCGGGCCATCATGGACGCCTTCGGCGCCAATCCCGTCGATATCGTCTGGATGCCCGAGGAGCAGAAACCCTACCATCCCAACGCCATGCTCCTCGAAGCCATATCGAAAAGCGCGACTATAATCGGCGAGCGCTTGATCTACAGCGTCGGCGGAGGCAAGGTCGTCGTCGACGGCGAGGCCCCGCCGGCCGCCGGCTCGGCGGTGTACTCAAGGCCGAGCATGGCTGACATACTCTCGGAGCTCGAACGCGGCGGCATCACCTTCTGGGAATACGTCGAGGATCGCGAGGGGCCGGCGATCTGGCCGTTCTTGGAGGAGGTCTGGCATGCGATGAAGGCCAGCGTCGAACGCGGCATCGAGAACGAAGGCGTCCTGCCCGGCGAGCTCCGCCTGCCGCGCAAGGCCTCGGGCTACTACGTCAAGGCCAACGGCTTCCGCGGCTCGCTCAAGCGCCGCTCCATGCTCTTCGCCTACGCCCTAGCCGTGGCCGAGGAGAACGCCGCGGGCGGGATCATCGTCACCGCGCCCACCTGCGGCTCCTGCGGCGTGCTACCGGCCGTACTCTACGGCCTCTATAAGCACTACGACTTCACCGAGGGCAAGATCATCAAAGCGCTGGCCACGGCCGGCCTCGTCGGCAACCTGGTCAAGCATAACGCCTCCATTTCCGGCGCCGAAGTCGGCTGCCAGGGCGAGGTCGGCACCGCCTGCGCCATGGCGGCGGCGGCGGCGGCCCAACTTTTCGGCGGCAGCCCGGCCCAGATCGAGTACGCCGCGGAGATGGGCCTGGAGCACCACCTAGGCCTGACCTGCGACCCCATCGGCGGCTACGTGCAGATACCATGCATCGAGCGTAACGCCTTCGCCGCCTCGCGCGCGCTGGACGCCAACACCTACGCCCTCCTATCGGACGGGCGCCACCGCATCTCCTTCGATACCATCGTGGAGACCATGAAGCGCACCGGCAAGGACCTGCCGAGCATCTACCGCGAGACCTCGGCGGGCGGCCTGGCCGTCACCGCGCGGAGCTGCGGCTAGGGCGGCGCCGAGATGCGAAGCATGGAACCGGGCGTCCGCCGCTTCGATATCGAGGGCCTCATAGAGATAACGCCGGCTCGTTTCGACGACCGGCGCGGCTCCTTCGCGGAGGCGTATCATCGAGAGCGTTACGCCGAATTTGGTATACATGACATATTTATTCAGGATAACGTCTCGGTTTCGGCCCGCGGCGTCCTACGCGGCCTGCATTTCCAAAAGACCAAGCCCCAGGCCAAGCTCGTAAGCGTCCTGGCCGGCTCGGCCTTCGACGTCGTCGTGGACCTCCGACCCGGCTCGCCGAGCTACGGACGCTGGGCCTCCGTGACGCTCTCGGCGGCGATAGGCAACCAGCTCTACGTGCCGGCCGGCTTCGCCCACGGCTTCTATGCCCTTGAGGACGGGACGCTCTGCCATTACAAGTGCGGCGCGTATTTCGATAAGCATGACGAGGGCGGCATCCGCTGGGACGATCCGGAGCTCGCCATAACCTGGCCAAAAAGCCCGACGATAATCTCGCCGAAGGACGCCGCCCTGCCCTTCTTGAAGGAGCTCGTATGATATGGATAGTCGGCGCGAACGGCCTCGTCGGCCGCGCCTTACGCGAAGAGCTGGAGCGCCGCGGCGTGAGCCCGGCCGCCACGGGTCGCGAAGTGAGCGTCCTCAAGGCGGATAGCCTCGAGCCTTATGCGGCGGAGCTCTTCAGCGCCCAGGACGGCAAGCCGCGCTGGATCGTCAACGCCGCCGCCTTCACGGCCGTCGACGCGGCCGAGGGCGAACGCTCCGAAGCCTGGGCGCTCAACGCGGTCGCCCCGGGAACCTTGGCCGCGCTAGCGCGCCATTTCGGCGCTAGGCTCCTGCACCTATCCACCGATTACGTCTTCGACGGCGCGGCCGGGAGGCCGTACGTCGAAGATGCCGAGGCGCGGCCGCTCTCGTCCTATGGCCAAGCGAAACTCGCCGGCGAACGGAACGCCCTGGCCGCCGCGCCGGATACGATCGTCGCGCGTATCTCTTGGGTCTACGGCCGGCGAAAGCCTGGCTTCGTCGGCTTCATGCTCGAGCGGCTCATGGACCAAGCGGCCGGGGGGCCGCCGGCCGCCGCGCCGAGCGATCAGACGAGCTGCCCCAGCTACGTCGGCGACCTGGCCGCGGCGCTCGCCGAGCTCCTCGGCGCGTCGACGCCCCTCCCCGGCGGCGTCTATCACCTGACGGCGCCCGATTATGCCTCCCGCTATGAATGGGCCTGCGAGATCGGCCGCCTGGCCGCGGCGCGCGGCCTTCTCCCCCCCGGCAGCCTCCCCGCGCCGGCCCGCTCCGCCGATTTCCCTTCGGGCGCGCCGCGACCGGCGTTCTCGGCCCTGGACTCGTCCCGTCTCCGCGGCCGCGGTATAGGCCTTCCCTCCTGGCGCATCGGCCTAGCCCGCTACTTCGACGAGGTCTACGGCCCGGCGCAAGGAACCGGCCCGGCGCCGAAGCCGGATCTCCGGACGAGCTCGGATCGCTCGCCGAAGAACGGCGCGGGCCCCCATGACTCGCATGGCTAAGCCCCGGAGCCTCCTCGTTACCGGCGGCCTCGGTTTCATAGGCTCAGCCTTCATCCGGAGGCTCTTATCGTCTGATTCAGGTTTCTCCGGCCGCCTCATCAATCTGGACGCCATGAGCTATGCCGGGAACCCCGATAATCTCGCCGACTATCCGCCCTGCGAGGATCCGGAACGCTATCGCTTTGTACGCGCCGACATCCGGGATCGCAGCGCCGTAGATCAAATCTACCATACATATACTATCGACGCCGTCGTCCACTTCGCGGCCGAGAGCCATGTCGACCGTTCCATCGAAGGCCCTACGCTCTTCATGGACGTGAACGCGCTCGGCACGGCGACGCTCCTTGAGTCGGCGTATCGTTATTGGTCGGGAGCAGGGCTTCTGTCCGCGGCGCGCTTCCACCTGGTGAGCACCGACGAGGTCTACGGTCAGCTCGGAGAAAACGGCAGCTTCTCGGAAGCCAGTCCTTATGCCCCGCGCTCGCCCTATGCCGCGAGCAAGGCGGCGGCCGATCATATCGCCATGGCCTACTATCATACCTACGGCCTTGGTCTCACGATCAGCCACTGCGGGAACAACTACGGTCCCAGGCAATTCCCCGAAAAGCTTATCCCGCGCATGATTTCATGCCTCGTAGCCGGCGAGGAGCTCCCGGTCTACGGCCGGGGCCTGCAAAGCCGGGACTGGATTCATGTGGATGATCATTGCGACGCGATTCGGGCTGTCCTAGAACGCGGCAGCTCAGGGCAGGTCTACGCGCTAGGCGCCCGTTGCGAGCGTCGCAATATCGATCTTGTCCACGAGTTAATCGAAGCCTTCGCGCTTGAAACCGGTCAAACCGCCGCCGAGCTCCGTTCCCGCATCCGTTTCGTTGACGACCGCCCCGGCCACGATTTCCGCTACGCCCTCGATCCGCGCAAGATTGAAACCGAGCTCGGCTGGCGCGCAGCCACCCCTTTCGACGCGGGCCTTCGCGAGACGGTGCGCTGGTATCTACGCAATCCAGATTGGCTAGCGCGTATACGGAGCGGCGCGTACCGTTTCACGTGAAACA
>CALKWG010000467.1 GCA_938004315.1 uncultured Spirochaetaceae bacterium | reverse complement strand
ACGGTCGTCTGCGACAGCTCGCGGACGGTCTGCGACAGGTAGAAGTTAGATTGCTCCAGCCCTACCACCGGCCGGCCGGCCTTGTCGCGCACGAGCACGTCGAGGGACACGGCCGGATACGAGCCCTGATGCGCGCGGATCACGTCGACGGAGAGGCCGGCGTAGCGCTGGGCGGGATCGGAGAGGAAGGCGAGCTCCGAATGGTCGAAATCGACGAAGAGGAGGTCGCCGTTCGCGTCGAAGGCGGCCGAGGTCACCCGCGCGTTCGGCCGTTCGGGGCGATACAGCTCCTGTACGCTCCCGTAGGCGCCGTCGACGAAGAGGATGCGGCCGGTATCCGCGACGAGCAGGCCCCCCTCGACCGAGCGCAGGCCCTCGGGCCGCCTCAAGGCCCCCTCGCCGAGCGAGGAGCGATAGTTGCCGTAGAGGTCGAAGCGATAGATCGTTCGGCGGGCGGCGTCGGCGACGTAGAGCTCGTCGCCTCGGATCGCGACGCCGGTCGGCATGGCGAAGCCGGGGAAGTCGACCGATCGCGCGCCGATGGCCGTCACGAAGCGGCCTTCGGGATCGAACTTCGCGACGCGGGAGAAGCCGACGTCGCTCACGTAAATGAACCCGTCGGCGTCGAGCGCCAGGTACTGAGGACCGGCCATACGGCCGGGCCCGGAGCTCTCTCCTATGTAACCGAGCACGCGGCCGTCGGGGCCGAGGCGCGCTAGGCGGTTCGCCTGGAACTCGCTGACGATGAAGCCGCCGCCCGGCGAGGGCTGTACGGCGAACGGGCGGTCGAAGCCGGCGCTGCCGCCGTTCATGCGCTGGGTTATCGTACCGTTGATGCCGACGCGCAGTATCTCGTTGGTGCCGTAGGCGACCAGGAGGGCTCCGCCGTCGGGCAGCGGCTCCACCCAGCTCGGCCTTAAGAATAGGCGGTTACGGCCCTGGACCCCGGCCAGCTCGCCGAAGCGTACGAAGCGCTCGGCGGGGGCCATGGCCTGCGGGTCGTCGGCCAGGCTGAAAAGCTCCAGGCGAGCCGACAGGAAGGGCGCCGGACCGCCCGAGGCGAGGGCCTCCCGCCAAAGCGCGAAGGCGCTCGCGTTGGCGCCGGCGCGATAGTACGCCTTCCCGAGCCAAAAGCTGACGAGGGGATCGGCCGGTTCGGCCGCCCGGGCTTGCTCGAAGAGCATGAGCGATTCGGGGTAACGGCCGGCGTTGTAGGCGACGACGCCGTTGCGGAACGCGTCGCGGGCGCCGGGCGCGGCGAGCGCGTAGGGAAACTGCGCGTAGGCGGCGGCGGCGGCGAGGATCGATACCGCGAATGCGAGGATGCTCTTGGCGATCATGCTCGCTGCGCCTTTCCGAGCTCGCGCAGGTGGTAGGCGACTTCTTTATGCGCGGCTAAGCGCTCCGCCGCCTGCCTAAGGTAACGGCCGGCCTCGTCGATAAGCCCCATGCGCAGGTAGGCCCAACCCAGCGAATCTGCGTAGGCGGGGTTGTCCGGCTTGCCGTCCAGGGCCTTGCGGCAATAGCTGACCGCCCGCGCCAAGTCTCTATCGGCGCAGGCCAAGAGATAGCCGTAGCCGTTCAAAGCGTTTAAATTCTCAGGGTCTTTCTCCAAGGCCTTACCGTACCAATCTAAGGCCTCCTCGAGGCGGCCCTGCGCCCAGCTCGCGTAGCCCAGCGTCGCGTAGGCTTGGACGCTTTCTTTCCCGATCTCGAGGAGCTTCTTCAGCTCATACTCGGCGAGAGAGCTCCGGCCGGTCAGGCTGTAGATGTAAGCCAATGAAAGCCGGCATTGCTCCACGCGCGCTTCGTCGGCGCCGCCGGTGACCACCTGCTCAAGGTAGAGCAGCGCCTCGTCGAATTTCTTGAGCCTGACGTAGCACAGCCCGAGTACGTAGGCTAAGTCGATGAAGTCATCCTCGTCTACTTCGGCCTCGGCCAGCTCGACGACGGCGGCCTCGTAATCGGCCGCCTTATAATACGACAGCGCGCGCTGTATGGCGGCGCGCCCGCCTTTGGCCTTCATTCCGCCGGCTCCGCGACCGGATAGACGAGCACCCGCGAGACGCTGGCGTAACCGTCGCGGACGGCCCGCTCGTCGCTGCCTTCAGCCTCGACCGACTCGACCCGGCCGTCGGTGAAGAAGCAATACGAGTGGCCGTCGGCGCCGTCGAACACCTTCAAGGTGTCATGGTAAGTCCGGCGGCAGGGCTTGGCTTCGCGGAACGCGAAGCGCCGATCGGCCGGGCCGTTAGGCGCATTGACGTTGATGAAGACCTCGGGGCTCCATAGCCTTAGGAGCTCCTCGAGGCCTTCGGCTACCGTGTAGGCCAAGCCGCCGTAGAGGAACGGCTCCCTGAATTCGGCGAGCGACAGGGCGATGCCGGGGATACCCAGCATCGAGGCCTGCCTGGCGGCCGCCGCGGTCCCCGAGTAGACGAGGTCGGTACCGAGGTTGGGGCCGCGGTTGATGCCGGAGATGACGGCGTCCGGCTTGCACGGCAGGACGCCGTGCCCGGCGAGGATGACGCAATCGGCCGGAGTGCCGGAGCATGAATACTCCCGCTCGGCGTGGCGCCTGAGCTTTAAGGGATGGCGAAGGGTCATGGCGTGGCTTTGCCCGGAGCGCTCCGCGTCCGGGGCGAAGACCCAGGTCTCGTGCCCCTGGGAGCGCAAGGCCTCCGCTAGGACGCGTATGCCTTCGCTCGCGTAGCCGTCGTCGTTCGTTAGCAGTATAGTCATCGGCTCTCCGTAAGTTTTCTCGCCGGCGAGCGTTACGGCGCGCCAGGCCCGATCAAGCGAGCTCGGCCGGCCCCGCCCAAGGCTTCAGCTCCCAATAGGCGGGCCTGAAGCCGAAGATGCGCTCGTATTCTTCAAGGCGTTTACGATATTCCGGGATCGCGTCCTCCATCAAGAGCGTCAGGGTACAGCCGCCGAAGCCCTTGCCTATCATGCGGGACGCGAGCACGCCGTCTATCTCTATAGCGCGCTTCACGAGCCAATCTATCTCGGGGCAGGACAGCTCGTAGTAGTTCCTGAGCCCCGCCTGCGATTTATTAAGGATACGAGCCAAGGCGGCACGGTCTCCCCGCCTCAGGGCGTCCGCCGCGTCCTTCGCGCGCTGATGCTCCTCTATGAAAAACGTAGCGTGCCGCCTGACGTTCTCGGGCATGATGCCCATGTACTCGTCCAAGTCATCGAGCCCGTAGGCCCTGAGCCCCCGCTGGTTCGGCCCCAGGGCGGCCAGCGCCCGCTGGAGATTATGGGAACGGACGCGCAGCTCGTTGTCTATCGACGGGCGCGGGACTTTGGAGTCCGTGACCATCATGACGACGTCGTCCAAGGGGTAATCGATCCGCTCATAACGGCCGAGCTTGGCGTCTATGAACGAAAAACTCCGCGCTTCCGCCCTGAAACAGGCGGAGAACTCGCCTGGCCTGGGTGGCCGCTCGAAGTAATCGCGTACGACGCCGTCGGCCGTCGACTCGAGCGCGCCGGGCGACAGATCGCCGCCGGCTAGGATCGCCGCGGCTTTGATCGCGGCGCATAGCAGGGCGTTGGCCGAGCCGAGGCCCAAACCCATGGGGATATCCCCCGATATGGTGAGGTTGAAGCCTTTGGCGCCGGGTCGGCCCTCGAAGTACGCGGCGACGCCGGCCTTCAGATAATTGGCCCAACGGTCTTCGCGCTTGTACTTCAGATTGCTCATGTTGGTGCGCTTGCGCTCGGAGAGGTCGGCCGCGAAGAAGCGCAAGGAAGCGTCGCGCCTTTGGCCGATGGCGACGGCGAGCTCGCGGTCGTACGGCAGGGCCAGGTAAGCGCCGTCGGCGTCAAGGGTATGCTCCCCGAGTAGCCGTACGACGCCGGGCATACGCACGACGGCCTCGGGCGAGGCTTCATACTCGTTGCGGTGCAGTTGCATTATGTCCATACGAGCGCCTTCCGCCGCTTTCATTATTGTAAGGCTATCATACTTCATATCCCCTGTTGCTTCAATGAAAAAAGAAAAGGCGAGGGCGAGGGAAGCTTCCGCGCGAGTCGCTTTGACAGGGAGCTCGGCGCGGGTTACTATTAAGCCATGGGCAAATTACGTACAGCTTCGCTTCCTTACTTGGCGGCGGCCCTGATCAGCGCCATGGCCGCATCATGCGCCCACGAGCAAGCGGCTATCGCAGAACCGCCCGAGCTTTCGGACGCGGCGCCCCTCCCTACGGCGGAGCCGGTCCCCTCGCCCATCCCGCCGGCCGCGGTCGAGGCTCCAGTCCTCGTCGTCAGCGAGGAGCTCAGGCAGAGTACCTTCGTAGACGTGAAAGGCCTTATCAGCTCGCTCAACGCCATCATACGGCGGCGCGATTTCGACGCGTGGCGGGCCTTGCTCACCGACGAGTACCTACGGCATTACTCCGATCCGCAGACCCTCGCCGAGCTGTCGCAGCAGCCGGCGCTTAGGCGCTACAATATCGTCCTGCGGAGCCTACGCGACTTCTTCACCTACGTGGTCTATCCGTCCAGGCAGAACGATCGCGTGGACGACATCGAGTTCATCGACGAACGCCGCGTCGTGGCCTATACCATAAACGCCAAAGAGGAGCGCCTGGTACTTTACAATCTCGAAAAAATCGGCGATACATGGAAGATAGCTATCTGGAGGTAAGCATGAAGCGTAGCTTTAGCGCCCTGGCGCTCGCCTGCGTCCTCGCCGCGGGGGCGTTCGCCCAAGCCGGCGGCGAGCGGACCGTTGAAGAGTCGTATCTGCAGGATTCTCTCGAAGTCATGATCATCCGCGAGCAGGCGTACGCGGAGAGCAAGGACATGAAGCTCGTGGCCCTCCAGTATATCCGGCAGGCCGTAGACGAGGGCCGCACGAACCCCGAGATCGCCCGCGCGCTCGAGTTCCTGGCCACCGAGACGAGCTCCACCGTCGTCAGGGCCGCCGGCGTCGGCCGCGTCCTCAATAACTTCCCGGACGTACGCCGCGAGGCGGCCCTCATCCTCGGCGACGTCAAGACCGTCGAGTCGAAGAACGCGCTGCTCCGCGTCGCCTTGAGCGACAACGAACCCATGGTCATCGCGGCGGCCGTGCGCTCGCTGGGCAAGGTCGGCATGAACGATAACGACGAGGTCACCCAGGCCATTTCGTTCATCATCAACCGTTTCGACATCCTCATGCCGGATAACAGCCTGGCCTTCGAGAGCCTGAACGCGTTCGAGGCCCTCGCAGAGGCCCAAGGCGGGATCAAGGACCCCTCGGCCATCCGGGCCATCATGCGCATCGCCGAAGGCAACTATATCACCCCGGTCAGGCAGAAGGCCCGCGCCCTGCTCAATTCGCTCCGCAGCTCCGGAGGCAAATGAACGAAGCCTCCCTGCTCTGGCGCGCTTCGTTCATAGGCGCGCTCACGACCTTGACGGGGATCCGGCTGTACTACAAGGTGCGGGCCGGGTCCCTTTTTATGCGCCCGGCCTCGTATAGGAGCGACGGAGTCCTGGCTATAGCCGGCCGCGTCGTCCTGGGCGTTCCCATGGCCGTGGCGAGCGCGGAGACGTCCTTCGCCCCCGGCTCGCTCCCCTGGATGTACCTACCCGCTCCAGCGTGGCTCAGGGCCGTCGGCGTCCTCATGGCCGTAGGCGGCCTGGGCCTGCTCGGCGCGGCCCACCACGCGCTCGACGGCGCCTTCAGCACCGCCATCGGCATCAAGCCGGGGCAACGGCTCGTCACGAGCGGCCCCTATGCGAGGATCCGCAACCCCATCTACGTCGCCTACGTCCTACTCTTTAGCGGACTCGGCCTGTGTTCACGAAACTGGCTCTTCATGGCCTGCGGCGTAGGCATGATATCTATCTTGATGACGACCCGGCTGAAGCGCGAGGAGCGCCTCCTTGAGGATGCCTTCGGCGACGAATACCGCGGCTGGGCGGCTCGAACGGGAAAATTCCTGCCGCGCTTAAAAGCCCGGAACTTTGCCTCTAACGCGTCATAACGCTATATTTAGCATAGAGGCTCTTTCATAACTCGGCGAGTTTTGAAATTGGCCCTATAGGAAGCGGCATGATAGCCGCGAGCGCGCAGACTCGAGCGCTCGCTCCCGAAGGAGTTGGCCATGGAAATCCAAGATCTAGAACGCGTGCCTCCGACCGCTCCCCCGCCGGCGCTCCATGAGGCGCCGCCCCCGCCGGAGGCCGAGGAGCCCCCTCCCCTGCCTGCGGATTCCGGAACGACCGTAGACGAATACGCATAAGTCGAATCCAGGAACCGTCGATGCTCAAAGCTCCAAGACGCACGAATAAAAAAAGAGGGCCCTCGGGCCCTCAATTGAGCGATGCGCGATTCGAACGCGCCACCTACAGCTCCGGAGGCTGTCGCTCTA
>CALKWG010000466.1 GCA_938004315.1 uncultured Spirochaetaceae bacterium | reverse complement strand
GGCGCCTTAGCCCAGGTCCCCGCCCGTGGCCGCGCGTATAGCCTGCGCGAGCGTCTTGGCGGGGCAGGGCTTTTGGAAGCAGGCGGCTAGGCCGAGTTCCTGGCTGAGGCTACGGATATGGTCGCGCTCGGCGTAGCCGCTTAGGACCATGAGCGGGACCTTGGGCAGGCGCCTGCGGGCCTCGCGGAGGAAGCCCTCGCCGTTCATGCCCGGCATGCGCCAGTCGGAGACGATGAGGTCCGGGGCGGCGCCCTCGGCGCCCATCGCGTCCATGAAGGCGAGCGCCTCCTCCGCCGAGAGGGCGGTCTCGAAGGCGTAGTCCGGGCCGAGGGCGGCCTTCATGGCCGCCTTGAGCGACAGGAGTATGATGGCCTCGTCGTCGACGCAGAGGACGAGCTTCTTAGGCATGGCTCCGCTCCGCGCCCGCCGCGGGAAGCGAGACGGTAAAGACGGTTCGGCCCGGACGCGAATCGTAGCTTAGTGTCCCCCGGTGGGTGGCGACGATCTCCTTGGCCACCGTGAGGCCTAGGCCGGAGCCCGAACCCTCGGGTTTGCCGCTGACGAAGGGCTCGAAGACGCGCTCGCCCAGGAGAGGGTCGACGCCGGGGCCGTCGTCCATCACGTCCACGACGACTCGATCCCCCTCGACGCGGCCTAGGACCGCTAAGTTCCCCCGTCCGCCCATGGCGTCTAGGGCGTTGGAGACGAGGGCGAGCCAGACTTGCTGGAGTTGCTCCGCGTAGCAGCGGTAGGCGGGTAGGGAGGCGTAATCGGCCCGTAGGGCGACGCCGCCCAGGCGCCCGGCGAAGAGCGCGAGGGCGGCGTCCAGCTGCTCGGGCAGGCTCACGACGCTCGCCTCGCCCTTCTGGTCCTGGTGCGAGTAGATGCGGAGCGCCTTGATGACGGCGTCGATGCGGCCCAAGGCCTGGGCCTGCGCCGCCCTCAGGGCCTCCTCCTCCGGATCGTCCGGGCCTTTGCGCGGGAGCTCCGCGGCGAACATGAGGGTCTGGAGCGGGGAGTTGAGCTCGTGCGCTAAGCCTCCTACCAAGGTGCCCAAGGCCGAGAGCTTCTCCGCCTTGATGAGCATGGCGCTCCGCGCGGCCACCTTGCGCTCGAGCTCGGCGTTCATGAGCCGGAGCTTGGCGGTGAGGAGCCGGATGGCGACGGCGGACGCGAGGCTGGCCGCCAGGAGGGTGGCCGCCGAGGCCGCCAGCCAAGCGGGGACGACGGCCGTCTCCACCCGCTCGTAGCCGAGCCACTTGGCCTGCAGCTCGAAATAGTATGACTCGGGGTCGCGCACGAGCTCGTCGTAGCGGCTGATGACGGCCTCGAAGGCCGCGCCATGTCCGCTTTTAAGGGAGAGCACCGGGTAGGCCTTGAAGGGCGCGAAGACGACGGCCGTAGGCTGGACGCGCTTCTCGACGGCGACGAAGAGGTTGGACTGCACGCCGGCGAAGGCCTCGCCGCCGACGACCGCCTGGACGAGCTCCTCGAAGCCCTCGTACTCGCGGATCTCGCAGGGTATGGCCAGCGAGGCGGCGTAGTCCTTGAAATTCTCGCCGTTACGGTCGTCCTTGACGACGCCGACCGTCCTATGCTGCAGGTCTAGGATGGATTCGAGCCGCGAGCCGTGGCCGATGAAGAGTTGGCTCCAGCCCGCCGAGGCGCCCTTGTCGGGGAAGGCGAAGTATCGCTCTCGCTCGGGGTTGCGCACGAGCATGGTGAAGAAGTCCGCCTCGCCGGCGACGAGGCGCGGGTAGAGCTCGGCGAAGGGGGCGACGTCGAACTCGTAGGCTATGCCCAGCTCGTCCATGACGCGCGAGAAGAGCTCGACGTAGAAGCCGGTGGGCCTGCCGGCGGCGTCCAGGTAGGTGGTCGGCGGGGCGTTGGGCGCCAGGGCCCAGGCGAGGGGCCTCTCCTGGGCGGCCGGCGAGGCCAGGCCGACGAGGGCCATGAGGGCGAGGAGGGCGGGGGCTTTGCGGGGACGGGCGTTCACGGTCGCCTCCTACGCCCGATACTCTAACGCCCCGCCCGGATAAACGCAAATTCGGGGCGGCGGCCGGGGCGGCCGCGCCGGATGCTAGGCGCGGGGGTAGCGTAGAAGACCGGAGCCGCGCGCGGCGAGGACTTCGGAGCGAGGGGGAGCGGCGGCGGATCCGGCCGCCGGCCCGCGCGCTAAGGCGGCTGGCCGGCGGCTGGGCGCTCACCCTAATGAGAGTTATTTATTATTGTGAAGGCTGTATAACGTGGTAGAGGCCAACGTGCTTCTTGTCTAGGATGACGTTGTGGGCCTTGAGGCGGATGGAGTTGAGGCGTATGAAGCCGCGGGCGTCGGTCTGGTCGTAGCCGCCGGCAACGTCCATGCTGCCCAGCTCCTGGTCGTAGAGCGAGGTGGGCGAGGTGCGCGCGACGGCCATGGCGTTGCCCTTATAGAGGAGCATAGTGACGACGCCGTCGATGGCCTCCTGCGACTGGTTGAAGGCGGCCATGAGGAAGTCCATCTCCGGGGCGAACCAAAAGCCGTTGTAGACGCACTCGGCGAACTTGGGCTCCAGCGTCTGCTTGAGGTGCATGACTTCCTTGTCCATGGCGATGCCCTCGATGTCCAGGTGGGCGGACCAGAGTATGGCTGCGCCTGGGCTCTCGTAGACGCCGCGCGACTTGATGCCGACGAAGCGGTTCTCAACCATGTCCATGCGGCCTATGCCGTTCTCGCGGCCGAGCTCGTTCAGGAACAGGAAGATGTCCAGGGGGCCGGTGACGCTCTTGCCGCTTGATCGTTCGGTGACGCGTATGGGTAGGCCGTCTTTGAACTCGATGTCCACGAGGGTCTCACGGTCCGGGGCGTCCTTGGGCGAGCGGGTGCGCGAGTAGACGTCGTCGCCGGCGATGCGGGCGGGATCCTCCAGGATGCCGGCCTCATGGCTGATGTGCATGAGGTTCTCGTCCTCGCTGTAGGGTTTCTTGAGGGTGGCGCTCACCGGGATGCCGTGCTTGGCGGCGTAGGCCATCATGTCGCTGCGGCCGGTGAAGGCGGCCAGGAACTCGGGATCCTTCCAGGGGGAGATGACCTTGAGCTTGGGGGCGACGGCCGCGTAGGTGAGCTCGAAGCGGACTTGGTCGTTGCCCTTGCCGGTGGCGCCGTGGGACACGTAGGGCGCGCCCTCCTCCCCGGCGACGCGCGCCTGGTGCTTGGCGATGAGGGGGCGGGCTAGGGAGGTCCCGAGGAGGTAACGGTTCTCGTACAGGGCGTTGGCCTTGAGGGCCTGGAAGATGTAATCGCGGACGAACTCCTCGCGCAGGTCCTCGAGGTAGACCTTGGAGGCGCCTATCTTCAGGGCCTTCTGCCTGGCCGCCTCGAAGTCCTCGTCCTGGCCGACGTTGGCCATGTAGCAGATGACCTCGTAGCCCTTGTTAAGAAGCCATTTCAAGATGACGGAGGTGTCGAGGCCGCCCGAATACGCCAGTACTACTTTGTCGCCCATGCCGGGTCTCCTTTCGAAGCGGCGATTATGCGACGATTATGCATAGCGGCCGCATAAACACTGTATACGGCGGGAGGGGCGGGGTCAAGGAGAAGGCGGCGCGGATCAGCTGGCGCCGGCGGGGGGCGGCGCGGCGGGTCCGCGGTCCTTGAGCGTCAGGGAGAAGCGCGCCGGGTCGGCGGGGCTCCAAGCCAGGGTCGCGCCGGCTTGGTCGGCGAGCACGCCGATGAGCTGGAGGCCCAGGCTCTTGGGATTATCGGGCCCGCGGTCGGCCGGGAGCCCGGGGCCGTCGTCGGTATACACGAGGGAGGCTTGGGGCTCGGGGCCTCCGTCCGGCGCTTCGTCGGCCCGGGTCGGGCGGAGCTCGAGGCGTATGGCGCAGCCGCCGCGCCCGCGGGCGGCGTATTTTAAGGAGTTGGTGACGAGCTCGTTCAAGACGAGGCCCAGCGGTATGGCGCGCTCCATGTCCAGGACGAGGGGGCCGCCCGAGACCTCGAAGCGGGAGAGCGCGGCGCCGGGCGCCGACGATAGGAGGCTCCCGACCAGGGAGCGGGCGAAGGAGCCAAGCTCGACGCGCGACAGGTCGCGCTCCTCGTAGGCCTCGGCGTGCACCAGGGCTATGCTCTTGATGCGGTTCTCGCTATCCAGGAGCGCGGCGCGCGCGCGCTCGTCGTCTACCGACCCGGCTTGGAGGCTTAAGAGGCTCGCCGTTACTTGGAAATTATTCTTAACGCGATGATGTACCTCCCGTAGGAGGGCCTCCTTCTCCTTGAGGGCGGCGGCCAGGAGCGCCTCGCTGGCGCGGACGCGGCGGTACGCCGCGCTTATGGCCAGGAGCGAGGCGCCTAGGGCCAGCGCGACGGCCGAGAGGCCGACCACCGCCCAGAAGGCCGCCGGATCGCGCTCGCGGAGCTCGGGCGGGCGGAATTCTACGCGCACGGCGGCGGGGACGCGGGCGGCCGGCACGCCGAAGCGCCGGAGCTGGCGCCAGTCCAGGAGCGTCGGCGGCGAGGGGACGTCGTTCACCGGGACGGCGGCGGGGTCCGCGCCGCGGAGGATGCGCAGGGCCATGCGCCCCGCCTCCGCCCCCTGGGCCAGGCCGGAGGTCATGGCGCCGCCGACGACGCCGTGGCCGAAGAAGAAGTCCCAGATGGCGAAGCTCGGCCCGGGGGCCGCGGCGGCCATGCGGGAGGCCACGTCGCGCATGGACCAGACGTCGCCGGCCGCGTCGCGCGCGTAGGCCAGGAGGAAGACCGCGACGTCGGGGGAAAGGCCCGCGGCCTCCTTGAGGAGCTCGGGGAAGGGTAGGTCGGGGAAGGCCGTGACGGGGACGGCCAGGCCGAGCTCGGCGGCCGCCTCGCGCAGCTCGGCGAGGGTCTTGGGGCCGGTCGTGGTGCGGTCGGCCAGGGCCCTGATCTCCGTCGTCCCGGGAAAGAGCTCGAGTACGAGCCGTAAGGTGGCCGCGTAGTCGATGCGCTCGACGACGCCGGTGACGCGATCCCGGATAGGCGCGAGGTCGGCGGGATCGAGCTCGTTCACGCCGGCGAAGACCCAGGGGACCGGGCCGAAGAGCCGCTCGCCGTAATATCGGAAGAGCACACGTCTGAACTCCAGTCACCGAATACGAACTCGTATGC
>CALKWG010000465.1 GCA_938004315.1 uncultured Spirochaetaceae bacterium | reverse complement strand
CGAAGCGGGCGCGGGCTCGCCGTGAGGCGCTTCAAGGCGGCCGCCGTCGCGGCCATGATCGCGCTCGCCGCGCTATCGATCGGGGCCTCGGCCGATGATATCTCCTTCGCGGCCGACTCCATGAGCGGCTCGATGCGGCGGGGCGAGGGGCGGGTGAGCCTCGTCGGACGGGCTTGGGTCCGGGCCGGCGCCGTTACCATCCGCGCCGATCGTATAACGCTCTGGGGCGATGATTATCGCTACGTAGAGTGCTCTGGCGCGGTGACGGCATCCGATGAGGAGCGGGGGCTCTCGCTCGCCGCCGACGCCCTGTTCTATGATCGGCGGCAGAAGCTCATGCGGCTGTCGGGGGGCGCGTCCATGGAGGACGCCAAGAACGAGACGGTCGTGAAGGCGGAGTTCATCGAATACGACGACCTGAAGGACCTGGCCTTGGCCCAGATCGGCGCCCGCATCCTCAAGGGCGAGATAGCGGCGCGCGCGGAGTTCGTGCGCTTCGACCGCGCCGCTGAAACCTTGGAGCTCTCCGGCCAGCCCTACGTCCGCAGGGGCGGCGACGAGTACCGCGCCCAGCGCATCAGCGTCAAGCTGGATACCGAGGCCATACGCCTCGAGGGCGCCGTTAGCGGCACGGTCCTCGACCGGGGCGGTTCCGCCGAAGGCGGCGGCCGGTGAGCGGCGCGCTTCCGGCCGCGCCCGCCCTCAGGGAGGGCGGGGACCACGTCCTTGCGGCGGAGGGCCTAGCCAAGCGTTTCGGTAAGAAGGTCGCCGTCAAGTCGGTCGGTTTCTCGATGAGATCCGGCCGCATCGTCGGGCTCCTGGGCCCGAACGGCGCCGGGAAGACGACCGTGTTCTATATGACGGTCGGCTTCTTAAAGCCCGACGCCGGACAGGTGCTCCTGGACGGCCGGCGCTTGACCGGCCTCCCGATGTACCGACGCGCCCGGCTGGGCATCGCCTACCTGCCCCAGGAGCCTTCGGTATTCCGTAAGCTCACGGTCGAGGCGAACGTCCGCGCCATCCTGGAGACGCGCCCGGACTTGAACGCCGCGGAGCGGACGAGGACGCTCGAGGCGCTCCTCTACGAATTCGGCATAGAATCGCTACGGAAGCAGCCGGCCTATACGCTCTCGGGCGGCGAGCGGCGCCGCACCGAGATAGCCCGGGCCCTCGCGCTCGAGCCTAAGTTCCTCCTCTTGGACGAGCCCTTCGCCGGCATCGACCCCATAGCCGTGCACGAGATCAAGGGCATCGTGGCCAAGCTCGCCGCCCGCGGCATCGGCGTCCTCATCACCGACCATAACGTCCGCGATACGCTCGATATCACCCACGAGGCGCACATTATCCACCGCGGCGAGCTCCTGGTCTCGGGCGACCGCGCCGCCATCCTGGAGTCGGAGCTGGCCAGGCAAATCTACCTAGGCGAATCCTTCAGGATGTAGGCGGGACCCGAGCGCCCGCCCTCGCCGCGCGTCGGCGATTCTTCGCGTAGAAATCTATTTACTAATCGACGTTCTCGTTGTATACCTAGCGTTAACCATGTATAAAGTTTTATTTATTGATAGAAAAACTAAGCAAATCGACGCGCTCCGCGATCTCTTAGCTCCCGAGTTCCAGCTACTGGCGAGCGCCGATTTCGACGAAGGGCTCGAGCGACTGAAGGCGCAGGGCGTCGATTGCGTCGTCGTCGACCTGGATTCCATCGACCCCGCCTGGGGCGTCAGGCCCCTGGCGAGGCTCGGCAGGCTCTCCCCGGGCAGCGCCGTCATCGTCACGCAAGCCAAGCTCGAGCCGCGGGCGGTCCTGCCGTGGCTGGAGGCGGGCGTCGCGAGCTTCTACGCCCAGCCGTACGAGGCCGATAGGCTCGCCGACGCGCTGCGCTACGGCCTAGCCGTCCGGCTCTCGGGCGGCCGTATGCGGCCCTTCCCTATCCGTTCGCCGTCGCCCCCGTGGGCTCGGCCCGGGAACGAGGCCGGCGGCGACGAGCTCCCGCCCATGATCGGCCTGAGCGAGCCGATGCGCAAGGTCCGGGTGACGCTCGCCTGCTACGCGGCCGCCGACGAATGCGTCCTGATCCGCGGCGAGACGGGAACCGGCAAGGACCTGGCCGCCTACGAGATCCATCGCGCGTCGAACCGTCGCGAAGGCCCGTTCCGATCCATTAATTGCGCCGCTATCGCCGAAACCCTCGCCGACAGCGAGCTCTTCGGCACGACGAAGGGCGCCTTTACCGGCGCCGTCGACAAGCCGGGGCTCTTCGAGGCGGCGCGGGGCGGGACCCTCTTCCTCGACGAGGTCGGCGAGCTGTCCCTCCCTATCCAAGCTAAGCTCCTGCGGGCCATCGAGAATAAGGAGGGCGTCCGCGTAGGGAGCATGAAGACGATACGCTACGACGTCCGCCTGATCTGCGCCACCAACGCTCCCCTTACGCCGCCGGGCTTCAGGCAGGACCTGTTCCATAGGATCAGCGTGCTTCCCATAGCCATGCCCCCGCTTCGCGCACGCGACGGCGACGTGGAGCTCTTGGCGCGCGAATTCCTACGCCAGGAGGCGCCGGGAGCCCGCCTATCCGCGGAGGCCGTCGAGGAGCTCAAGGCGCGCGCCTGGTACGGCAACGTCCGCGAGCTCAAGAACTGCATCAAGCGCGCGGCGATCTTGAGCTTCGGCGCGACGGCCATAGGGCGGGACGAGCTCCGGGACTGCCTGGACGCGGCCGACGGAGCGGGCCAGAAATACCTGGGCTAACGGATTATTTGGATAGAGATCGCCCTGAGGAGCACGGCCGGCTCGCCGTCCGGGCCGGAGCCGACCATGGGCCGGTCGGCCACGACGACCGCCCGTACGCCGTCGGCCACGCCGTCGAGCGCCCTGAACGCCTCTCCGTCGGCGACCAGGAGGAGCTTGAACAGCTCGATGCGCGAGGTTCCGACCCAACGCCCCTGGCTCAACTCGATGACGGAGCGCGGCGGGTCGTCGGAGACGACGAGCGGGCGCGAGAGGCTGCCGACGAGCAGGAAGGCCCGGCCGCGGGCGAAGGCGTCCAGGCTCGCCTGGCTTTGCCCGGCGAATCGGGCCAGCTCGATGATCGATTGATCCAAGGCGACGGTGCCGGCGTAGCTTTCCGCCCCCACGGCCCGGTCTTGGGCGAAGGCCGCGAACGCGGCCATGACGAGAACCAAGCTGGCGAGCGTCGTACGGCGCATGAATCCTCCCTCGCGGAGCGGCTTCGCGAGCCGCTTGCAGAAACGGGCCCGGCTTCGTAGCGGCCCCGCCATGAAAGCCTAGCTCCTGAATCGCCCGGGGTCAAGCGCCGTCGGCGAAGCGCCGTCGGCGATCAGCCTCGATCGCCCCCGCGGTTCGAGGCGTCGCGGCTCAAGGCGGTGAATTTCGTGAAGATGCCCTCGAAGCGCGTAAGCTCCGCCGGGCTCAAGGCCGCGCGGGCGGCGACGCCGGCTATGAAGCGTTCCTGGTCCTCGCGGCCGGCGATCTTGTAGAAGCCGGCATCCTGGAGGGCGTCGGCTATCCGCCGAGCCGCCCCTTCGGCCTCATCGCGCCCGGCCGGCCGAGCCGCCGCCGCGGAGCTTCCGACCCCGCCGTTCGCGGGGGCGCCGGCCAGCCAAGTCCGCCTGAGCTCCCAAAAGCACAGTTGGACCGCGTGGGAGAGGTTGAGCGAGGGGAAGAGCTCCGAGCTCGGGATATGCGCCGCCAGGTCGCAGAGGGCCAGTTCGTCGTCGGAGAGTCCGTCCCGCTCGTTGCCGAATACGAGGCCGATCCGTCCCGGGCGGGCGGCGGCCTCCTCGGCGAAGCGCCGTATATCGACGCTTTCCTTGCGACGCCTGCCTAGGCGTCGGCTTAGGCCCGCGGCGAGGCTTAGATCCGCGAGCGCGTCCTTAAGCGAGTCGAAACGCCCCGCCCGCTCGTAGAGCGAGAAGGCCCCGAGGGCGTAGGTCTTGACCGTATCCGGGTCGAAGCCGGGGCAGGCGGCTAGGCGTAGCTCGGTCACGCCCATGCTTAAGAGGGCGCGGCACGAAGCCCCGACGTTCACGGCCCCCTCGGCGCGGCAGAGGACGGCGACATAGTTATCCATGGGCTGTATACTAACCCGCATGAGTTCGCGAAATACAGCCGTCGGCCTAGCGGGCCTGCGTTGCCTGGTCGTAGGCGCTAGCGGCGGCATCGGCCTCGCTTTAAGCCTGGAGCTGGCGCGCGGCGGCGCGTCGCTGACCCTGCACGGCCGCGACGCGACCCGTTTAGGGGCGGCGGCGGAGGCCGTGCGCCGCGCCTCGCCCGACGGGGCCGTCACGGGTGTACTCGTCGGCCCGGTCGAGCCGCGCGGCGAGCTCCTCCCCGGGCCCTTGCTCGCCGCTGCGCGCGAATGCGACGCGCTGGCGCTTTGCTACGGCCCGTTTATCCATGCGTCGATAGCCGAGACGGCCCCCGCCGACTGGGCGCTCATGGCGGCCGCCAATCTGGCCTTCCCCGCCGCCTTGGCGGCGGAGGCGGCCAAGGCGATGGCCGACCGGGGTTTCGGGCGCATACTCCTCTTCGGCGGCACGAGGACTGACGCCATCCGGGCGTATCGGCGGAACGCCGCGTACGCGGCCGCTAAGACAGGCTTGGCCGTGGCCGCTAAGTCGCTAGCGGCCGAGTTCGCCCCGCGCGGCGTCTCATGCGCGCTCGTTTGCCCAGGCTACGTCGATACCGAGTACCTTGACGCCGCGTTCAGGGCCAGTATGGAGCGCGGCTCGCCGCGCGGACGCTTAATCGCGGCTTCCCGCGTGGCCGAGTTCGCGGCTCGGCTTCTTGCGGGCGGCATGGATCTAGCGAACGGAGCGGTGATCAATCTTGATGAAGGTTTGGTATAGAGTGAATAGCTCATACAATCGTTGAATGGGCTGGATTTTTCGACTTTCATAGCCGAAAATATTGTCGATAGTTTAGCCAATTTCAAAAGTCGGTTACTTTTGAAATTGGCTTTGCGATTGCTTGCGTTTGCGTTGCAAACGCTGCGCCCAATCGCAGTTTTCTAAGGTAGCTCTTTCAAAACTCGCTGAGTTTTGAAAGAGCTTCAGTTGAATTAAAGCTCGATTGAGGCATTATTAAGCCGGCTTGTTTGACAGGCCATTGACGGCGAATTATTATGTTCATACAATCGGGCGATATAAACGATCTATGTTGTACCTTGGAAGAGGAGTATCATGACCAACAACGATATCGTTCCTGGTTTCGATGATGAGAAGGACGATAGCCTTAAGATCAGGCTCCAGAAAATCGACACCGTCGAGAACTGCTTAGCCCTCTTCCTCACCGGCTATATCGATACCTACAACTCCAACTTTTTCCAAAAACGGGTCGGCAAGGCCATAGACGCTGGTTTTTCTAAGTTAGTATTTAACTGCGGCGGCTTGAATTACGTGTCTTCGACCGGCATAGGTTCGTTTACCGCCTTTTTAAAGGCCGTGAAGCCCCGTAACGGCGATATCGTCCTTCTAGAGATTCAGCCCAAGGTTTACGAGGTCTTCCAGCTCCTGGGCTTCTCCCAGTTCTTCAATATCAAAGATAATCTCGATGAGGCGGTCTCCTACTTCCAGCAAGGCTCTCAGCAGAGCACGCAAACCATCTTCCCCAAAATATTCTCTTGCCCCATATGCAATAAGAAGCTTCGGGCCGCCCGTCCGGGCCGCTTCCGCTGTTCTGAATGCAAGACCATCTTGGCCATCGACAACTCCGGGCAGGTCTTCCTCGGTTAATCGGCCTCGCTCGCCGGAAGCTCGTCGTATGGCAGAATAGAAGGAGATAGCCGATGCAGGGACTCAGCAAGGTCGAGGCCTACCTCATGGAACTGGATATATCGTACCAAGAGGTCGCCCCCGGGACCTTCTTCATCGAGGACGAGACCCGCGGGCTCCCCGGCGTCGCCGTGACCATAGACGAGCCGGTCGTCTTCATCCGCACCAAGGTGATGGCCCTGCCTAAGGCCAAATACTGCGAGCTCTTCGAGAGCCTCCTGAGGCTCAACGCGACCGATATACTCCACGGCGCCTACGGCATCGACGGGGACGACGTCGTGCTCGTCGATACCTTGGAGTACGACAATATGGATAAGAACGAGTTCGAGGCGGCCCTCGACTCGATTGGCATGGCCCTCTCCAAGCACTACGCGGTGCTCGGGGCATACCGCGACTAAGGATTAGGAGGCTCGCCGTGGGCATATTCGACCGCTTTAAGACCGTCATATCATCGAACATCAACGATATGATCTCCAAGGCTGAGAATCCCGAGAAGATGCTCAACCAGTTGATCATCGACATGAACCAGCAGATGGTCGAGTCCAAGAAGGCCGTGGCCATGGCCATAGCCGACGAGAAGAAGATCGAGCGCGAGCTCCTCGAGCAGAAGCGCCAAGCCGAGGAATGGGAACGCAAGGCCGTCATCGCCGTCAAGGCGGGCCGCGACGACCTGGCGAAGGAAGCTTTGCTGCGCAAGCAGGAGGCGGAGAACTACTACCTGCAGCTCAAGCCCCAGTGGGAGAGCCAGAAGGCGGCCGTCGAGAAGCTCAAGGAGACGCTCAGGCAGCTCCAGAACAAGATCGACGAGGCGACCCGGAAGAAGAATATCCTCATCGCCCGCGCTAAGCGCGCCGAGGCCCAGCAGAAGATTCAGAAAACCCTGACCAGCATGTCGGGCAATACCAGCGCCTTCGAGACCTTCGACCGCATGGCCAAGAAGGTGGACGAGATGGAGGCCCGCGCCGAGGCGCACGCCGAGCTCGCCGACCTGTCCCAATCTTCCTCGCTCGAGAAGGAGTTCTCTAAGCTGGAGAGCTCCGGCGCCGGCGCGGATCTCCTCCTGGAGGAGCTCAAGCAGAAGATGCTCGGCGAGGGCGGGACCAGCCAAGGCTAATCCGTGCGCGCGCTGTTCGTCGGCGACGAAGGACGGTACCGCGCATTGTTCGAGGGGAGCGACCCGCTACCGGGTTGCTCCCTATTTTTTCGCGCCGCGCTCGGCGCTCCCGACCGGGAGGCCGACCGGGAGACCGACTGCCTGATCATGCCGGCGGAGGCCTTCCTGTCGGCCGGCTTCGATCTCGAGCGGCCGCCGGTCATAGGCTACGGAGAGGGGAGCCTCCTGCCGCTCTGCCTCGGCGCGGGCGCCTTCGACTATCTTCGTGAGCCCTGGGGCCTGCCGGAGCTGGAGGCGCGGGTCCGTAGGCTCCGCGGTCGAGGCTTCGCGCTCGCCGGCGCCCGTTGCGAGCTGCGGCCCCATGAGCTGCTCGGCCCCCTGAGGGGCGTGCCTCTCTCGCCGCAGGCTTATGAGGCGCTGAGGCTGCTCGTCGATCATGCTCCCCGCGCGCTCTCGGCCGAAACCCTGCATCGAGTTCTCGGCACGAAAGCGCCGAGCGCCTTGCCTATGGCCGTGTCGCGCCTTCGAAAAGCCATCGGGATGGCCGCCGGGAGCGAGGCGGCGAGGCGACTACGCGGAACGCGGGCCGATGCGATGCGCCTACGCGCGGATACCGAAGGCCGCTGCGCGAGCGAACGGGCCTATGCGTCATACTACCTGGCCTTGGATGCCTAAAGGCTGCGTTCCTATGCCTGTGGATAAGTGGTTGATAGCTTTGAAGTGTTAAGTAAATCTCGTCTATAGACATGTAGAATCTCGATGGGCAAACGATGATATTTGAGTTTTTTGTCGCAGTTGCATGTAATTGTATGTATAGAAAGAGAATAAAATCAGGTAACTATGTAAATAAATACCGCGGCCCGTGTTCGCGCCCAACATGATTATTTTTATTATTCTTCCGGTATGTGCGTTACTTGTGGATAAGTTGTGAGGCGCCTTCTGTATAACTGCCTTTGGGCTTTGCTTGTCAACGAGTTAGAGCCATGCTAGAGTTTGACGTCATGAAACGCGTCGCGGCCCTCATTGGGAAAGCCATCGGCCTCTATCTAGCCGCGTCGCTCGCGCTCGCCGTTTACGTCGGCCTGCGCGCCTACCTCGACGCCTGGCCTATGCCCTTGGCATTAGCGGCCCTCAAGGCCGGCTATACCCTGCCGCTCCTAGCCTGGACCCCGACCGCGCTCGTGTTGTACTACTCCATGAACAGGGTCATGCGGAATCGACCGCTCGGCTACCTTCTTCTCCTGGTCTGCGGGGCTTTTTTGATAGCTTGGCCGCTGGCGTTAGCGCGCTTCGGGCTCCTCAGCCTGGATACCGAGGCGACGGAGGCCTTCAGGGGAGCGGGGCGCTCGCTATCGGCCTGGTACATAAGCCTGACGGAACTCGCGCCGGCCCAGGCCGCGCTCGCCGTCGTCGGCGTCGCGTGGCTCTTGGCCTCGGCCTGGGGGCTTACGCGCCTGGTCGGCTCAAGGCCCCTGGTGGGGGCCTTCATAGCGCCGGGCGCGGTATTCGGCTTGTGGCGTCTCGCCGAGGCCTACGCCGGCGGCGCCCTCTCGCCGGCGTTCTCCTTCGTCGGCTTGAACATAACGCCTGCCATGCAGGCCGCGGCGCTCTGCGGCCTGACGGGCTTGGGGTTCATCGGGTTGGATTTCCTGGTCGCCGCGAAGCCGGGCGCCGAGGCCGGCCGTGGCTAAGCGCGGCTCGCTCTTCATCGCCTACGCCTTAGGGATCATGGCCGCGGCCTACGCGGCGGCTTTCTTCTGGCGGCTCTTGAACGTCGGCCGCGCCGACCTGCTCTTTATCTTCGCCCTGCGTTGGGAGCTCATGGGCGCCGCGCTCACCTTCGCGGCCTGGGCCCCGGCCCTGCTCCTCGTGGCGGCCGCGCTCGCGGCCGAATCCGCCGAGGGGCCGCCCGACTTCCACGCCACGGCATACGCGGTGCTCCTGCCCGGCTTCTTCTTCGCCGCGGCGCTCTCGATCCTCTTCCTCGTGGTACAGCCCTACGCCGAGGGACGCGTCGCCTTCTATGAGCGGGCGAGCGCGGAGTTCGGCGCGCGCCTGGGCGCCGCGCGCGAGCGCTACGCCCGCGGCGACTACCGGGCGGCCGAGCTCTTCGCCCGCGACGCCCGGGCCATAGACCGGGACCATCCCGAGCTTGAGAAAGTCTACGGGCTCATCCAAGAAGCCCTCCTACGGCAGGCCGACGAGGAGGCCGAGCGCGCGGCCCGCGCCCGCCCCGAGGATCCGCCCGCGCCGAACTGGCTCGTGGCCAACCGTTTCTACCTCGAGGCGCAGGCGGCGATGCGCGACGGGCGCTATTTCGACGCCCACTACCTGGCGCGGCGCTCGCTGGCGGTTTACGGAGGTCGGCGTGAGGTCCTTAGGCTCATAGACGAGAGCTGGGCGGCAATGCGCAGCCTCGAGCCGTCGGCCGAGCAAAGGGCCGACGCCGATTACTATAAGCGCAAGCTCGAGGCCTACGAGTATTTCGCGCGCGACGACGCGCTCGAGGCCTTCAGGCGCTTCTCCGCCCTGGCGGCCGAGCGCCCCGACGATAAGGACGCGGCTGATTTCCTCGCCTTGAGCGCCCAGAGCCTCGAGCGCCGCGGTTTCTTCCTGGAGGAGAGCGAGCTGGCCTTCGGCTCGGGCGGCGGCCGCCCTCTGTCGCTTTCGATCGCGGGCGCCGAGCTCCGCGCCGAGGCGGCGGCGGAGTCGGCCTCCGGGGTCTACCTGCGCGGCGTCGCCTTCGACGACGGCGGGCGGAGCTACCGGGCCGAGCATGCGCGGCTGAACGGCGACGTACTGCAGCTGCTCGCGGTGAGCCGGCGCGACCCGTCGCTGACATGGCGGGCGCGGGCGGCCGACGGCGGCGCGCCGCCGAGTTACCTCGAGCTAGGGGGGGCCGAGGCCGCGGCGCGCCGTTACCTGGAGCTCTCCGCGCCGCCGCACGAGCTGACCCTCCTCACGCTGATAAATGGCATGGACGACGCGCGCGAGCTCGGCGTGGACGGCGCGGGGCTGTACGCCGACCTGGCTCGCCGCCTCTCCTATCCCTTCGTCTGCGTCATCTTAATACTCATGGGCGCGGGTCTGGGGCTGCGCTTCAGGCCCCGCTCGCGTCCGAGCGCGGTCTCGTCGATATTCTGGGCCCCGGTCATGGCCGCCTTGGTCCAGCCCGTCTTCGGCCTCGCCGAGGAGCTGTCTAAGACGCCCTTGGACCTGCTGTCGCGAGCGCTGCCCGGCGGTACCTTCATAGCCGCTTGGCTAGCCTTCCTCGGCGCGGCCGTCGCCTGCTCGCTCTTCGTCGCGGAGCGCATCGCGCGCCATGCGCCGCGCTCTTGAGTCGGCTATCCGCGCCCTCCGCTCGGCCGCGGCCCTCGCCTTCGAACGATCGCGCGGCCGACGCGGGCGCATCGCGGGGACCTGCCTAGGCGCGCTGAGCGGCGGCCGCCACTTTACCTTCGGCGCGCTCGCCGGCTACGTACTCGGCGCCCTGGTCGACGCGTACTTCGAGAGGCGCGCCGCGCCGGGCGACGGATACCGCGATGAGGCGGCCGCCGGCCGCGGGGCCGAACGGCGGGGCGATGCCGAGGCCGAAACGGCGGAGCGCGCTAGGCTCTACGCCCTCTTCGGGCTCGAACCCGGCGCGCCTCCCGACGAGCTAAAACGGGCGTACCGCCGCCTCTGCCGTGACATGCATCCCGATAGAAGCGGCGGCTCCGAGGAAGGCTTCCGCGCCATCAAAGCCGCCTATGACAGGCTCGCCGACGCCCCCTCCGGGGCGAAGCCGGATAGCTAGTACGAACCGTAGCCAATTTCAAAAGTCGGTTACTTTTGAAATTGGCTTTGCGATTGCTTGCGTTTGCGTTGCAAACGCTGCGCCCAATCGCAGTTTTCTAAGGTAGCTCTTTCAAAACTCGCTGAGTTTTGAAAGAGCCTCACTGAGCAGGGACGAGGGCTCCAGGAGGAGCGGACCCGTGCCCATCGCCTGTATCGTATCCGCCGCCGAGCCGAGCTCGGTTAAACTCCGGATAAGCCCCGAGCGCGCCAGGCCGCTAGCCGACATGAGCCACGGTCCCCAGTCCATGAGCGAGCCAGGCGACTCGTAGCGTAGCTTTATCGGGCCGCCGAGCCTCAGGCGCATCGCCCCTACGGCGGCGTCTAAGCCGCCTATCTCGTCGACCAAGCCCAGCTCCTTGGCCTCGGCCCCGAGCCAGACCTGACCCTTGCCTAGTTCGTCGGCCCGCTCCAGGCTCAGACCGCGGCCCTGGCTCACCGTCGCGACGAAGCGGCCGTAGATAGACGCGATGGCCTCGTTCAAGGCCGCGGCATCGCCCGGCCTGTGGGGCAAGAGGGGATTGGCGAAGGCGGCGTTGTCGCCGGGACCTACGCTCTCCGCCTTGACGCCGAGCTTATCGACCAAGCCGCTCGCGTCCGGCATGAGTCCGGTGACGCCGATCGAGCCGGTGATCGTGCCCTCCTCGGCCCAGATGCGCTCGGCGAAGGCCGAGATATAGTAGCCGCCCGAGGCGGCGTAGCCGCCCATGGAGACGAACAGGGGCTTGCCGGCCTCGCGGAAGCGTCGTACCTCCCGCGCTATGTAGTCGCTGACCGCGGCGCTTCCGCCGCCCGAATCGACGCGCAGGATGACGCCGGCCACGGCCGCGTCTTCGCGCAGCTCGGCCAGCCTGGCGGCGGCCGATTCGCCTATGCTGGCGCCGGCGACGCCGGGGCCTTCGATGATGGAGCCCGAGAGCCCCAGCACGACCACGGCCTTGGCCAGCGGGTGCGCGCCCCACGCCCCGTCCCGGGCCGCGCGATAGGCCTCGATGCCGATGCGCTTCGTCCAGCCGCGTCCTTCGAGCCCTTCCAAGAACTCGTCGCGGTAGGAGAGCTCCTCCGCCAGGCCGGCGGCGACGGCCTTGGCCGAGACCAGGTAAGGGCCGGCGGCGATGACGGCCGAGGCCTCCGCGCCTAGCCTTCCGGTGCGCCCTGCGGCTAGCCTGGCGGCCGCCTGGCGCGACAGCCCGCCTAGGTAGCGCTCGAGGCCCTCCCGCTCGGCGGCGGTCATGCCGTATTCGGTGAAGGCGTTATAGGCGGTTTTCTCGTCATGGGAGCGCAGGGTATGGAAGCGCAGCCCGAGCTTATCGAAGAGCCCCCTAAAATACAGCCGCGCGCCGCCTAACTCGACGAGCGCCACGGAACCGTTGGGGTCGATCGCCAGATAGTCGGCTTGGGAGGCTAGGTAGAGATAGGCGCCGCGCCCGGCGTTTCGTACGTAGGCGTAGACGGGCTTTCCGGTAGCGCGGAAGGCGTCCAGGGCGCGGGCGAAAGCCTGACCGGCCGCATCGGAGGGCGGCTCCGGGGGTTCGAGGAGGACCAGGGCGCCGATGCGCGGGTCTTCCGCGGCCGCCAGCACCGATTCGACGTAGAGGTCGAAGCTCGCGCGGCCGCTCCGCCTGGCCGCCATACCGGCCGGTAGGACGAGCCCGGCGTCCTCGGCGCCGTCGATGACCAGCGCCGCGGCTTGGGGCGCTACGAAGGCGGGCCGCGCCTTGAAGCGGGGATCGGCGCGCAGGGCCGCGCCGAAGCCCAGGCGCTCGCCGGCCGGGGAGGCCGCGGCGGCCGCCAAGTCGGGGACGGCCAGGGTCGTCTCCGTCGGCCCGAGCGCCATCGAGAGGCTCAGGCTTACGGCGCCCGAGCCGAAGTCGTAGGACGCCCCTATCCTGGCCGCGTCGTCCAGGCGGAGGCGGGCGCCCGCCTCCCGCCAGCTAAAGCCGGCGTCGCCGTAGCGGGCCGTGGCCGAGAGGGTCAAGACGGAGCTAAGCTCGGGCCGCGACTCGATGAAGGCCAGCGGCCGGACGGCCAGGCCGAAGTCCCAGGACGGCGAGGCCGATAGGGCATCCGTCAGGCCTAGGCCGAGCGATAGGGCTGCGTTCGGGCGGATCAGGTAGCTGAAGTCCCAGGCGCCCCCGCTTCGGTAGCGCAGGCCGCTCGAGAACGCCTTGCCCATGGCGAAGGAAACGACGAGCTCCTGGCTCGGCGAGCCCTGCCCGTCGTCGGCGTAGCGGTAGAGGAGGCCCGGGAGGCCGAAGGCCAAGGCGTAGGGCGCGCCTTCGAGCCGGCGGGCGGCCAGCTCGTCGAGAGAAGCCTGGGTATAGAAGCCGGCGGCGAATTCGAGTGTCCGACCCCAGGCCGCAGGGTTGTAGAACTGGTCCCAGAGGCTATCGGGATCGGGCTCGGCGCTGAAGGCCGGCGCTTCGAGGTAAGCCCGGCTGGCCTGGGCTCCGACGCCTGAAACGGCGAACAGGACGAGGAGTATGCCCGCGATCGCGGCGGCGAATCGAGTTTTGCTCATACTGACCTTTCTTTCGATGGATCGTATCGGGCCGTCGGCCCGCGCTGATACAACGGTATCGCCGCCGACGGGAAAAACCAAATTCGATCGCCGCGATTCAGGCGGGATTATTCAGCGACGCGCCAGCGGAGGGTCCGCCCCGCGGCGAGCGGTACGGCGCCGTCCATGAGCTCGGGGACGCGCCACGGCGAGCGCTCGAGGCGGAGGAGGCCTTCGTTTAGCGGAAGGCCGTAGAACGCGGCGCCGGCCCGGCTCACGAAGCCCTCGAGCGCATCCAGCCGGCCGAGCTCCTCGAAGGCCTCGGCCAGGAGGGCCAGGGCGGTCGGGGCCGCGTAGCAGCCGGCGGCGCCCGCCGCCTTGGCTTCGGGCGGGTGGGGAGCCGAGTCGCTGCCGAAGAAGAACTTGGGCGAGCCCGAGCTCGCCGCCTGGCGCAGGTCGTCGCGGCTGCGCTCGGACTTGAGGACGGGCTTACAGTAGAGCGACGGCGTAAGGCGCTCGCCTAGGAGGTCGTCTATAGTGAACGAGAGGTGGTGGGCGGTGATCGTGGCGGCGACGCGATCGGGCCAGGCCTTGACGGCCTGTACCCCGGCCCGCGACGAGACGTGCTCCATGACGAGCTTCAGGCGCGGGTAACGTCCGATCACGCGCTCCAGGACGGGCAGGAAGGCCTCCTCGCGCTCCAGGACGGGGCGGGACGGATCCTCGGCGTGCACGGAGAGGACGAGGCCGAGCTCCTCCATAGCCGCCAGCTCCTCGGCTACGGACTCGGGCGAGGGGACGCCGTCGGCGGCGTTCGTGGTGGAGCCGATCGGATAGTACTTCCCGGCTAGGGCGCCGGCGGCGGCGCAGTCGCGCACGGCGGCCGCGCCCATGCCCGGCAGGAGCTTGAAGGCGAAGAGCGGCGCGCAGGCGTAGCCCGCCATGCCCGCCAGGACGGCGCGGCGGTAGTCGCCCAGGGCGCGGCCGGACGAGATCGGGGGGACGGTGTTGGGCATGGCGAGCGCGCGGCCGAAGTGGCGCGCGCTGCGGGCCGCGTAGGCGGCCAGGGGCGGCCCCTGCCGCAGGTGGACGTGGAAGTCGTCCGGGCGCCGGAGCTCCAGGAAGGCGCCCGCGGCGCTATCGCCCGCCATGGAAGGAGAGCTCCAGGATCGAGACGTCGTCCGCGAAGGGCTCCCGGGCGCTCCGCTCGCGTACCGCGTCGACGATGCGGCGTATGGGCGAGATGCAGTCGGGCGAGCGCGCGCAGTCGGCGCTATGGGCCTCGAAGAGCGCGACGAAATCGGCCCAGCGCAGGAGCGAGCCATCCTTGAGGCGCACCTCGTAGAGGCCGTCGCTGAACAGGTAGAGCTGCGAGCCCAGCGGCACGAAGGCTTCCCGCTCGGGGAAGGCGGCTGTATCGTCGACGCCGATGATCGGCCCCTCCGACACCAGCTCCTCAGCCTTCTCCCCGGGCCTGCAGAGCAGGGCCGGCGGCGCCCCGCCGGTGGCGTAGCGTACGGCGCGGCGGGTCGGATCCCAGACGCCGTACCATATCGTAAAGTACATATTGTTTTGATCCTCGATGCGGAACGACTCGTTGAGCCACGCGAGCACCGAGCGAGGCGAGCCGTAGTCCAGGCCGCCCAGGCTCTTGGCCTTGAGCAGGTTCATGACCGTCACCGAGAGGAGGGCCGCCTCGATACCATGGCCGCTCACGTCGATCAGGAAGAAGGCCAGGCGGCCGTCTTCCAGGCGCTGGTACGAGAAGCTGTCGCCGCCGAGGCTCAGCGAGGGGATGAACTCCCAATCGATGGCCAGGCCCGGCCAGCGCACCCGTTGCGGCAGGAGGCTCCGAACGTACGCGGCCGCGTCGCGCAGCTCCGCGTTGAGCCTGGACTGGGCCCTGGCCAGGCTCGCGAGCGCCTCCTCGTTCCGCCGCTTGTACTCCCGCTTCTCCAGGATGTTGTTGATGCGCGCCTTAAGTATGATCGGGTTGAAATCGCGTGGTAGGTAATCCTCGGCGCCCAGCTCGAGGCAGCGCGCTATCGAGGCGTCGTCCTCCAAGGCGCTCACCATGATCACGGAGACCTCGCGTAGGGCCTCGTCTGCATGTATCGAATCTAAGAACTGAAAGCCGTTCATGCCCGGCATCATGAGGTCCACGAGGGCTATGTCGAAGGACGCTTGGCGCAGGATCGACAGCGCCTCCTGCCCGTCCGCGGCCTGGCAGCTCAGGTGGCCCTGGCGTTCCAAGAGGCGTACGAGGAGCTCGCGGTTGATCGCGTCGTCGTCCACCACCAGGATGCGGCCGGGCCGGACCGCCTTGCCGGCCTCATCGCCGAGGGCGACGGACGCGGCGTCGGGCACGAAGGCGCCGCGCTCCTCCCGGTCGCGCATGAGGTCGACGAGCGAGTTTACGGCGTCCTGGACGCGGCGGAGATCCTCCTCCGGGCCGGGTTCGAGGCGCAGGCGCTTGACGGCTTGGATGGCGTTCATCAGGTCATAGATGCGGCCGTAGGCCTCGTCACGCAGCGCCTCGACGCGGGCGGAGTCCGGGGCCGCCGGTTCGACGCCCGCCGGGGCGGCCGGCGCGGCGGCCGTCGATACGTCGGCGTCGAGGGCCAGGAGGTAGGCTAGCATCGGCGCTTTAAGGGCGGCCGCCGCCGCCTTGAAGCGCGCGACGGCAGGCTCGGCGTCCGGCGGCGCGGCGGCCTCGGCGACCATCTCGGCGTAGCCTAAGGCATGATTAAGGAAGGTCCTCGCCTCGTGCCTGAACCGGAGCTGCCCGCCCGCTTCGCTACGTTCGCTCGGCATGCTCTTCAGCGTACTTCCTGAATTCCTCTTCCGACATCGTATCGGCGTACATCGGATAGAGGGCCTCGACTAGCTCCTCGAGGG
>CALKWG010000464.1 GCA_938004315.1 uncultured Spirochaetaceae bacterium | reverse complement strand
GAGCCGGGCATCGTGCTGCCCGGCCTGGCCTTCGCCCTGGCTTCGGGCTTGGCCAAGATCGCCGGGGCTGGCATCCCGGCGCTGGCCGCCGGCTTCAACCGCCGGGGCGCCCTGCGCATAGGCCTGGGTACCGTGCCGCGCGGCGAGGTAGCCCTGATCATCGCCTCGGTGGGCCTGGCCCTGGGCGACTTCTCCTTGGAGACCTTCCAGGTGATGGCGGTCATGGTGGTGTTCTCGGTCGGCCTGGGCGCCCCGCTCCTCTCGTTGGCCCTGCGAGGCGGAGCGGGCACCCGCGGCGCCTGGGGCTCGGGCGCCTCGGCCGTCACGGCCCTGGACCTGCCCAACGAGGAGCTGGCCGACCTTATCACCGACGGCCTCATCCGGGTGGCGGAGGAGGACGGCTTCTTCACCCATCGCCTGGAGATATCGGGCGCCGTGTACCGCCTTCGTCGCGGCGAGGTCTATCTGACCGTGGATCGCAAGCCCAAGCGCCTAGAGATACTCTGCGACCCGGAGGACGAGGGCGTGGCCAAGACCCTGCTCTACGAGGTCATCGTGCACGTGCGCGACCGGGTAGCCCGCGTCACCGAGCTGGCCGTGCCGCCAGAGCTCAGGCGAGACGCGGCGGCCGGCGGCGGCCGGGAGGGCTTCGACCTGGGACGCTACCTAAAGCCCTCATGCGTAACGCTGCCCCTTAAGGCCGCCGACAAGGAGGGCGTCATCCGCGAGCTCGTGGCCAAGCTCGCCCGGGCCGGGCTCGTGGACGACGAGGCCGCCGTCGCGACGGAGGTGCTGGCGCGCGAGGCCGCCGTGGGCACGGGCATGGAGAAGGGCATAGCCATCCCCCACGGCCGTAGCGCGGGCGTCCGGGGCATGGCCCTGGCGGCCGGCCTCTGCCCGGCCGGCGTGGATTTCCAGGCGACCGACGGAGAGCCGGCGCGCCTGATCTTCCTCATCGCCTCCTCCCCCGACGACCGCGGCCCCCACCTGCAGCTCCTGGCGGCCATAGCCAAGCGTCTACGCGACGAGGGCCGCCGCCGCGCCGCCTTAGAGGCCCGCAGCCCCGAGGCCTTCGTGGCCGCGATACTGTCCTAAGCGCGCAGGTCGGGCCGGTAAACATAAACGCCGGCCGGGCCATAGAGCCCGACCGGCGTCGCGGCGAACGATCTTGGGCGCTTAGGCCTTATCCGGG
>CALKWG010000463.1 GCA_938004315.1 uncultured Spirochaetaceae bacterium | reverse complement strand
AACGGCTTCGACAAGAAGCGGCTCTACGTGGTCAAGCCCGGGAGCGACGAGGTGGACGGCTGCCGCTGCGTGGCCGACGTGGCCTCGCTGCCGGAGAAGGTAGACCTCTTCGTGCTCGTCATCCCCGCCGCCCAGGCCCCCGCCTGCATCGCCGAGCTGGCGGAGCTCGACAAGGCCGAGAGCGTCATCGTGATCCCCGGGGGCCTAGAGGAGAAGTCGGGCACCGAGGAGATCGTCGCGCGCATGCGCGCCGCGCTCGACGCCTCGCGCTCGCGGCCCGGCGGCGGCCCGCTCCTAAACGGCGGCAACTGCCTGGGCGTGCGCTCGGTACCCGGCAAGTACAACACGCTCTTCATACCCGAATATAAGCTGCCCATGCCGGCCGGCGCCGTGGCCCCGGTCGCGGTGATCAGCCAGTCGGGAGCCTTCGCCATCTGCCGCATCTCCAAGCACCCCGGGGTCAACCCCAAGTACGTGGTCACCTGCGGCAACCAGATGGACCTGACCATAGGCGACTACCTGGAGCGGCTGGCCGACGATACGGAGCTCGAGATCTTCGCCGTGTACATAGAGGGCTTTAAGCCTTTAGACGGCGAGAAGGTCCTGCGGGCCTGCCGGCGCATCGTAGAGAGCGGCCGCACGGTCATCTTCTACCGCGCCGGCCGAACCGCCGCCGGCGCCGCCGCCAGCGCCAGCCATACCGCCAGCATCGCCGGCGACTACCCCGTGACCAAGGCCCTGCTCGAGCAGCTAGGCGTGGTTACCGCCGAGACCTTGGACGAGTTCGACGACCTCCTCACCGCCTTCAGCCTCCTCCGCGCCAAGAAGGCGCGGGGCTGGCGCCTGGGCGCCGTGTCGAACGCCGGTTTCGAGTGCGTGGCCTTCGCCGACAACCTAGGCGGCCTGTCCATCGCGGAGTTCAGCCCGCAGGCGAGCCCGCGCCTTGAGAAGGTCTTCGCGGACGCCAAGATCTCCGAGATCGTCGACGTGCACAACCCCATCGACCTAACGCCCATGGCCGACGACGCGGCCTATCACGAGAGCTTCAAGGTCGTGATGGACGACGCGAACGTGGACGCGGGCATCGTGGGCATCGTGCCCCTGACGGTGCGCATGAACACCTTGGCCAAGGCCGAGGGCCACGACGAGGACGTCACCCGCGAGGGCTCCATAGCCGCCCGCTACGGCGGACTCATCAAGGAGGGCGACAAGCCCTGGGTGGCCGTGGTCGACTCCGGCGAGCTCTACGACCCCCTGGCCCGCGAGCTCGAGCGCCGCGGCGTCCCCACCTTCCGCACGGCGGACCGGGCGCTCAAGGTGCTCAACGCCTGGCTCAAGGCCAAAAGCCGCGGGCGCTAAGGCATCCGTATCCGTCTAAAAGTATGAGGGCGGCCCGTCGTATGACCGGCCGCCCTCGTTTTTCATACTGATCGTTCGAGGCGAGGTTCGCGCGGCGATGCGTAGCCGGCGGCCGCGGGGATCGTCGGGCCGCCTAGGCCCTTGCCCGCTCCATCTCGTGCACCTTCCTGGCGGGCAAGCCCGACAGCACGGTCAGCACCGAGCCGTCGGGGATGCGGACGCCGCGGCGTATGTAGCAGCGCGCGCCGACCGTGCAGCGTTCGCCCACGTCCACGCCGGGAGAGATATAGGCGCCCGTACCGATAAGGCTGCCCTTGCCGATGCGTATGGGGCTTAAGATCAGGTGCTCGCGCTCCATGAGGTGGCAGGTCACCTCGGAATCGCCGCCCAGTATGACCCCGTCCTCCAGGGTTAAAAGGTAAGCGTCGCTCACGAGGTTCGTGTTGATGTAGACGTTCTTTCCGATCTTGGCGCCTATGATCTTGAAGTACAGGTTAGAGAAGTAGCTGACCGGGATATAGGGCAGGATAGAGCGTATCGCCAGGCAATGGATGCCCGACTGGATCAGCCAACGCAGGGTGGTGACCGAGGCCTTGGGGTACTTACCCGGCTTCAGGCCTAGGGTAAGGAGCCGTATCAGGACGGCCATGACCATCGAGCCCCAGATAAAGTAGAGGAAGACCGATGCGCCGCCCGCCCCCGCCAAGGCCGCGAGGCGCCCCGGCGTCAGCTCCCAGCCGGCCAGGGCTAAGGGCCTGGCCGCCGTCGCCAAGAGCCAGGCGGAAGGCGCCAGGGCCGCGCCCAGGACCGAGGCGTAGACGGCGTAGATGACCAGCGCCAGGACTATCTGGACGGGCTGGGAGTTATAGACCCGCTCGACTATGGAGACCTTCTCGCCCATCCGTTCAGCCCGCCTCGGCGGCCCGCGCGGCCTCGAGCCGCGCCTTCTCGGCCATGATGCCCTCGTAGGCCTTCTCGTCGATCGGGTAGAACTCCACGAGCACGCCGGCCCCGATCATCACGATCGCCGGGAAGACGCCGATGAGGAGGCGAATGGCGAAGATGGCCTGGGGGCCCTGGGCTACGTTCGCGACGTAGCCGCCTAGGTCCAGGACGAAGCCGGAGATGACGATGGCCAAGGAGGTGCCGACCTTGGACATGAAGGTCCACATGCCGTAGAAAGCGCCTTCTTTGCGCTTGCCGGTGCGCACCGCGTCGTATTCAATGGTGTCGGGCACCATAGCCCAGGGCGAGACGTAGCCGAAGCCCACGCCTATGCCCGCCCAGACCATCACGCCGAGGAAGAAGCCTATCCCCAGGCGGTGGGCGAAGAGGAAGATGAGGAGCGCGCCGGTGGCGATGAAGAAGAAGGCGATCTGGTAAGTGCGCTTCTTGCCGATGCGCTTGGAGACCAGCACCGAGATGGGTATGCAGACCATGGCGACGACCAGGAGCATGAGCATCGCTATCGTGGTCATGCCTTCGTTCTGGTACACGTAGCCGAAGTAGTAGGCGATGATGCCCTGCATGAAGGTCAGGCCCGCTAGGTTCAAGGCATAGGTAAGCAGCAAGATGACGTAGGGCTTATTCTTGAAGACCGCCAGGTAGGTGGGGAAGAAACCTTTCTTGGGTATCTCGGTGGCGCTGTGGTCGGGCTCTTTGACCGAGAAGAAGGTGATCAAGGCGGTGACGGCCATGACCGTACCTAAGACGAGGCCCATGCCCGAGAAGCCGGCGGCCCGGGTGGCGAAGAGCCCCACGATGGGCAGGACGGCGCCGGCGCCGAGCATGGTGCCGAAGACGGCGCTGCCGAAGCGGTAGCCGTTCAAGCTGGTGCGCTCGTTGTAATCGTCGGTCAGCTCCGGCGTCAGGCTATTGTAGGGGATGTTCACTACCGTGTAGGCGGTGTTGAGGAGGCTCAGGGCCAGGGTAGCCCACACCGTCAGAGCTACCACGCCCGAGATGTCGGGCTTGGTGAAGAAGAACCACATGCTAAGGAGAAGGGGTAGGGCGCCCCAAAGCATATACGGCCGCCTGCGGCCCAGCTTGGTCCTCGTGCGGTCGGAGATGAAGCCCATCATGGGGTCGGTGACCGCGTCCCAAAGCTTGCTGATCATGACGGCCAGGCCCGCCGCGGCCGCAGGCAGGGCTACGACGTCGGTCAGGTAGTTCAAGGACCAGAAGCCCATGGCCGTGAAGAAGAGGTTCCCGCCCAGGTCGCAGATGCCGAAACCCAGCTTGGTGCGGAGGGGTAGGCGCTTGCTCGTCATCGTGTATCGCTCCCGCTTCTAGAGTCGGATTACGCGAAGGGCCGCCGTAGAGGGCATGAGCGTCGCGTATCAGGCACTATACGGCGGATTTTTACGCAGGGCAAGAAACTCCTGTAACCTGTATATCCACCGTTTGTTACCCTTGTACCTCCTCCTTATGGCAGGCCGGCGGGGCGATACGAGCGCTTCGCCGGCCGTTTTTATTCCCCCAGAGGCCTTGCCGTTCCAAGGCGGCGGCGTTACGATTCCAGCTCTTCGATTCGCCGTCTTGCCGCCCTTTCATCGACGCCTATCACCGCGCCCGTATCGAGCCTGAGTATGCCTCGTGCGGCCAGGGCCTTGACGAGCCGGCTGACGTGGCGCTCGGAGAGGCCCAGGTAGCTCGCCAAGTCTCGCTTAAGGAGCGGGCCTCGCGCGTCCGGCCCCATGGCGTCCTCGATGGCCTTAGGCCCGCCCGCTGACAGCTTGGCCAGGGCCGCCTCCAAGAGCGCGTGCTCCAAGGGATAGCCCAGGCCCGAGCTCATGCGCTGACTTGCTTTGAGTAGGCGGCGCGCCATGAGCGAGGCGAAAGCCGCCCCCAGGCGCGGCTCGCGCGCCAGCGCCGAGCCCATGGCCCGGTAATCGGCCCAGAGGCAGCGCGTAGGCTCCAGGGCCGTCACCCGGCAGGCCGCCGGTATGCCGCCGCAGAAGTATTCCAAGTCCCCCAAGGTTGCGCCCGGTCCGTGCAGGGCTACGAAGATATCCTTGCCGTTGGCCAGGTAGCTGCGCGACGAGGCCAGCCCCGACTCGATGAGGAGGACGCGGCCCGGCGCTTCGTCCTGCTCGATGAGGACCTGCCCGGCCTCGAACGCGGCCGAGCGCGCGCCGCCGGGCAGGGCGGCGAGGGCGGAGGAGAAGAGCTCGGCCAAGCCGGCCGCGACGGGATGCTGATTCGCGTCCATTACGCCAGTATAGGTGCGCTTATCTCACCCGACAAGCGCGCCGCGTGGTCCCGCGACCGCGAGGCGGCGATTCGACCGTGAACCCGGAATGTAAAAAGGCCGCCCCGGAGGGCGGCCCGTTCCGCGCGGCTAAAAGTCGGCCGCGCGAGATAGTGTCTCGTCTTACTTCTTGGCGGCCAGGCGCTGAAGGGCCAGGGCGTTGTAGTAGGCCTGCTGGAGCTCCAGGGCGTAGTGCTGGAAGTCGGAGTAGGTGGCGCCGGTGACGGCGTCGGCCACGACATACACGTTGTCGGTGGCGGCGGTGTAGGCGGCCACGTTGCCGGTCGCGTCGACGGACTTGTCTTCCTTGAGCTCGACCTTCATGCTCTTGGTGACGGCGGCGGCGTAGTCGGCGGCGGGGTTAGCCTTGAAGAAGTCGACGGTGGCCTTGTAGTTGTAGCGGAAGCCGATGCTGCCGGCGGCGACGGGCATATAGACGGAGGCGGGGTTAGCCTTGTCCATGTGGCCGTAGTGCACGGTCTGGCTGGCGGGCTTGCCCACGACGATCTTGCCGTCGACCATGGTGACGTTGACGAGCTTGTCCTCGCGGGCGGCCTTGGCGTAGGCGGCGGCGCGGATGGGGTTGCCCATGAGGCCTTCGAAGTCGCGCTCGTACTGGCGGCTGGGGCGGCCGAAGCCGGTCGGGGTAACGGTGGCCTGGGACCATATGTAGGTCTTGCCGTCGGCCTGCAGGTTATAGATATAGAACATATAGCCCTTGACCTGGGGATCGGCGCTGCCGGTGTTGGCGAGGGGATCGGGCACCCTGACCACGGCGCCATCGGGCACCGCGCCATTGATCTCCTCGGCCCAACCGCCCGGGCCCTGCCACTCGTGGAAGAACGCGTCGACCACGTTGCCCTTGGCGTCGATCTTCACGGTCGCTTCGCCGACGTAACCGCCCTGGTGGGCGACGTAGTACTTGGTGGCCTCGGCGGGAGCGTAGCTTTCCTTGGAGCCGGCGGCGGAGACGAAGCTCACCGCGATGAGCATAAGCGCCATGGTAAACAGAATAGCCTTCTTCATGATCTATCCTCCTCTAACGATTCCCCGGCTCAGAGCCGGACGTCGCCGACGGGGTCCGCCGCGACGAGCATATCATTGGTCACTTGTCCAAATAAGTCAAGACGTATATATAAAAAAATCGCAAAGCTCTAATACATCCAGGTGGATAATAATAAAATTCGGATCACTTCTCGGATCGGACGCCTACTCTACCGGCCCGGCCCACGCCGTGACCGGCCTCCACCCGGGGCCGGCGGCCGCGAGCTTGCCCAAAAAGCACTCTTTCGCGTACTATGCGCGAATAAGCGCAGAGCTTTCATGCCGAGAAGGAGCATACGCTATATGAGCCAAGACAACGTTCCCAGCGCCGCCGAGGCGGCCGCGGACGAGGAAAGCGCGCGCCGCGCGCTTTCGGAGCAGCAGCTGGTCAGGCGCCAGAAGCTCAAGAAGCT
>CALKWG010000462.1 GCA_938004315.1 uncultured Spirochaetaceae bacterium | reverse complement strand
ATCCTGGTAGTCGGCGGCGGCGGCCCGGCCCGCGCCTGGCAGAAGGCCTACCGCGACGCGGTCGACGCCCCGGACGCGGACGCACAGGACTGGATCGGCATCATGGCCACGCGGCTCAACGCCCAGCTGGTCAAGGCCGCGCTCTTGGACCTCTGCCCCCAGGACGTGGTCACCGACCCCAGCGCGGTCAGCGTCTTCGGCGGCCGCGTGCTCGTGGCCGCCGGCTGGAAGCCCGGCTTCTCCACCGACTTCGACGCGGTGGTGCTCGCCGAGCGCTTCGGCGCCCGGACCATCGTGAACCTCTCGAACATAGCCAAGGTCTACACGGCCGACCCTAAGCTTGATCCTAACGCCAAGCCCATAGACCGCATCTCATGGGCGGATTTCCGCGCCATGGTGGGGGATGAATGGGTGCCGGGTAAGAACGCCCCCTTCGACCCCATCGCGTCCAAGCGGGCCCAGGAGCTCGGGCTGTCCGTGATCTGCGCCGCCGGGCGCGACCTACCGAACCTGGCGGCCATACTCGCGGGACGGCCGTACCTAGGCACGCTGATCGGGGCGTAGGCAGGCGAAAGCCGAACCGCCGTCGGGGAGCCGGCCGCTCAGCGCGGCGAGGAGCCGGCCGCCATAGCCGCGTAGCGCCTGGCCAAAGCGTCCTCGCCTAGGCCTTCAGCCAGCTCGGCGAGCGCCTTCGCGCAGCGTAGCGCGTCCGCGTCGCGCCCCAGGGATACCCAGAGCCCCAAGGCCCGCCGGTAGTAGTCCAAGGCCGTTTCCGCCTCGCCGGCCTTGCGGCTAAGCTGGGCCAGCGCCTCTAAATCGGCTCCGATACCTAAGCTATTCTCGCCGCGCTTGTCCGCCTCGAGCGACTTCTTAGCCCAGTTTAAGGCGCCGGCCGCGTCGCCTCGGGCGTTCGCTAGGGAGGCCAGGACGTAGCGATTCGTACCCAGGGCCGCCCAGCGCTTAGCCCGCTCGTTCGAACTCTCTGCGCGGCCTAAGTATGTCTGCGCCTGGTCGAACTCGCCCAAGGCCAGGGCCAGCACGCCGCGGTTGTGGGCGATGACGGCGGCTAGAGGATCGGAAGCCGTCACCAGGGTCTCGGCCTCGGCGAAGGCGGCGCCGGCGGCCTCGCGCTCGCCCCGCGCGTAGAGGAGCTCGCCTAGGTTGCTCAGCGACTGGGCCACGAGCGCCGGCTTCCCGAAGGCCCGCGCGTCGCGCAGCGCGTCGGCGAACTCCCGCTCAGCGTCGGATAAACGCCCCAAGGCCAGGAAAGCCCTCCCGAGGGAGTTGCGCGACAGGACGGCGCCCTCGACGTTATCGACCGAGAGATGGGCGTCCAGGGCCTCGCCGTAGAACGACAAGGCCTGAAGGTACTGCCCCTTGAAGAAGAAGTCGTCGGCCAGCTTGGCATACTGGGCCGCCTCGTTCTTGCGCGCCAGCTCCTCGGCCGGCCGCTTGGGCGCGCTCGAACAGGAAGCCAGGACGAGCGCGAGCGTCACGGCGCCGGCCAGGGCCGCGGCGCGCGCCGCGCCGAAGGGGCGCGATACGGTACTCATTCGAAGCTCCCTTCGCGCATGCTGCCGTAGAGGCTCTCCTGCACGGCGCGCTCAGGCACGCCGCCGCGTATGAGCGGGTTGTTCTTCACGCCTTCAAGCACGTCCTGGGCCTGTTGTATGGCGGTGCGGGTTTCGTTAAGCATGGCCGAGATCTTGGGCATCTCGCTATTCAGGCCGCCTACGATGCCCTGCAGGCTGGCGACGCTCTTGCCCACGTCATCCACGATGGCCATGAGCTCCTTATAGAGCGCGTTGTCGTCGTCCAGTATGGTCTTAAGCGAGCCCTTCGGATCCAGGAGCTTGGGCACGAGGCCGGTGGGATCCTTCAGGCTCTCGCTGGTCACCGCCAGGTTGGCCGTGATGGTTCCCGCGTCGCCGGCCAGCTGCTGTATCGATAGGAGGAGGCTCGCCACCTGATCCAGGATGCCGCTCGCCTGGGCCTGCACCTCCGCCACGACGCCGTCGACGCGGTTCATGGTAACGGGGAAGCGCGCCACCGTGGCGGCCGCGTCGTTCACGATGTCGCCCAGCGGCCCGGAGCTCTGTCCCGCTAGCGCTCGGTTCACCTCGGTGAGGGTTCGGTTCAGGGTGACCGTCAGTCGGTTCAAGCTATCGAGGAGCGGGCCCACGCCCGATATCAGCCGCGTGATCGTATCGTCCTTGGGCGGTATGTCGACGAGCTCCTGCTCGATCAGCGCTTGGCCGGCCGGCGAGTCGGCCAAGGGCAGGTACTCGCCCTCTTCGAGCAGGCGCTCCCCGCGACCGGGGTGGAAGAGGAGCTGCGTCCCCAGGCCTATGGGGGAGACGGCCAGCTCCAGGATGGAGTACTCGCGCACGAGCTCGCGGTAGGTGTCGAAAATATGGAAGTCGGCGTCCACGAGGTTCGTATCGTTCAGCCGTATGCGCTCGATCTTGCCGACCACGAAGCCCTTCATGAGGATGTTCGTGCCCGCCGGCACGCCGGCGGCCGAGGCGAACACGGCCTTAAAGCGATAGTCGCGGGAGAACCAGCGCTGGTTGGCGCCGACTAAGATGATGACCGCCAGGAAGAGCCCGAGCGCCACGAGGATGAAGAGTCCCACGATCTGGTCGGCGTACTTAATCTTGAACTTCATAGGCTCTCCCGCCTTTTCCTGGCCGCCCGGATGCCGCGGGCCTTGAGGCGCTCCAGCCTCAGCTCCGGCTCCCGCTCGGCGCGCGCCAGGGTCTCTTCGTAGGGCCCGAAGGCCACGATCCGGCCGTCCCGGATTATGCCCAGCATATCGGCGAAGCGATAGGCGAACTCCGAGGCGTTGGTCACGATGATCATGGTCTTACCGCGCGATTCGAGCTCCTCGATCAGGCCGAAGAGCTGCTCGGTCGCGTCCTCGTCCAGCCCCACCGCCGGGTCGTCCATGAACACGATATCGGGGTCGTGCACCACGGCCCGCGCGATGGACGCCATCTTCTGCTCGCCCGAGGAGAGGTCAGCCGGGCGCATGGCCATGCCGCCTTCGTAGCCTAAGCGCTTTAAGATGAGGCGGACCGCCTCGGCGGCGTCGCTCCTACCCATCCAGGGCTTATGCAGGGACAAGGGCATCGAGACGTTGCCTAGGATCGTCGTATCCGACCAGAGCGCCGCGTCCTGGAACACGAAGCCGCTCTTGGCCCTGAACTCCGCCTCGTCCTTGCGTGAGAAGCGCGCCATGTCGACGCCGCGGAACTCGACCGAGCCCGAACCCGGCTGCAGGAGGCCCGCCGCCGCCTTGAGGAGCGCGCTCTTGCCCGAGCCCGTCCCGCCCATCACCACGCTGGTGCGGCGCTCGGGGAAGGCGACCGAAAGCTCGGATAGCACCTGGTAGCCGGCGCTGAACGCGTTGACGGCCTTGAGCTCGATCGCCGGGACGGCGACGGCCGCGGCGCTAGGCGAACCCTCGGCGCGAGGCGCCGCCTCGGCCGGAGCCGCCTCGGCAGGCGCGGCCGGCCTCTCGTCCTTACGCATACTGCACCAGGGTCAGGACCACGTCGGCCAGGATAATCAGGATGAAGCTCTGACCGACCGCGCGTATGCCCGCCACCGGCACCTCGGTGCTTGCGCGGTTGACCGAGAAGCCTTGGAAAGTAGACACCACGGACACGATGACCCCGAAGACCGCGGCCTTGATGAGGCCGGTCACGATATCGGCCACCGTCAGGGTACCCAGGAGGTTCCGTAGGTACTCGCCGATGGGCATGGGGCTGATCACCTGCACCACGGCGAAGGAGCCGAGGAGTCCGAAGATATTGAAGTAGACCGTTAGGATGACGATGGAGGCGGTCACGCCTATGAAGCGCGGCACCACGAGATAGGAGATGGGGTTCAGGCCCGCGGCTATGTACGCCTCGATCTCGTGGCTCACCACCATACCGCCCAGCTGGGTGGCTATGGCGGTGCCCGAGCGCGCCGTGATGACGAAGGCCGTGAGGAGCGGCCCGAGCTCGCGCGTAATGACGATGATCAGTATCGTGTACATGAGCTGGCTCTGGCCGAACTGCGGCAGGAGGTTGGTCCCGATCACGTTGATCGCCGCGCCTATGGCCACGGCCATGACCGCGCTGATGGCCAGGGCCTCGTAGCCGGTGAATAAGATCTGCATGATGAGGACCTTGTAGCCTACCTGGCTCTTGCGGAAGAAGCGGGCCGTCTCCTTGAGCACGTTCCAGAAGAAGCCCAGGCCGTAGAGGAGGTTTGAACCGCGTTCGCGTGCGCTCGAGCCGAGCCGTTCGAGGATATTCATGGCGCCTACGACTACTATCGGCCAG
>CALKWG010000461.1 GCA_938004315.1 uncultured Spirochaetaceae bacterium | reverse complement strand
ATCGCAGTTTTCTAAGGTAGCTCTTTCAAAACTCGCTGAGTTTTGAAAGAGCCTCGTATCTAGTTTTTTAATATACTTCTCTGCTTGGAATCGGCTCGATCTTCCGCGGCTAGGCTTGAATACAGCGGTCGCGGCCCTCGGCCTTCGCCCGGTAAAGCGCGCCGTCGGCTCGTCGGGCTAAAGACTCCGCCGAGTCATGCGCTTCCGCCCAGGCGACGCCGAAACTGGCCGTCACGGCCCTGCCGAGGCCGAAATCATGCTCGCGTATAAGCGTTCGGAGACGCTCCGCCAACGCGAGCGCGTCTTCCGGCCCTCTCTCATGGCAGATCACCATGAATTCTTCGCCGCCCCAGCGGATGAAGGTGTCGTCGGCTCGAAGGGCCGTCCGTACCGCGCGGCTGAGTTCGACGAGGACGCGGTCGCCCGCCTCATGGCCGAAGTCGTCGTTCACCGACTTGAAATGGTCGATATCGAAGCTCAGCACGGAGAAGCCCGCGTCGCGCCGCCTGAGCTCCGCTAGGGCGGCTTCCAAGGCGTCGTCCATGAGGCGTCGGTTATAGGCGCCGGTCAAGTCGTCGGTTACGGTCAGGCGCTCGAGGCGTCTAATCTCGCGAAGTTCCCTGGCTATCAAGACGGCGCCGACGGCGTCGCCTAGGGAGTCTCGAATCGTCGCCATGGTCAAACGGCAGGGAACGCTCCCGCCTCCCGAAAGCAGGAGGTTGGCCTCAGTATGGGCGGGCCGCGCCTCGCCGTCGAGTACCGACTCAAGCTCGACCGCGGCCTCCGGCGGTAAGAAGACGCCTACGTCGCGCCCCGTAAGTTCATCGGCGCCGTATCCGAGCAAATCCTTGAGCGCCGGGTTCACCTCGCGAACCAGGCCCGCCTTATCGACGATGACGCAGAGGTCAGACATCGTGTTGACGATCTGGTCGGCGGCGACGGCGGGCGCGGCCGCGAGAAGGGGATATCGATTTAACTGTAGCGAGAAGGCGACGAGCCAGATGCCGATAGGCACTTGCACGAACGGCGGCAGCTTGGAGAGGCCCATCAGCGGCAGGACCATATGGTACGCTACGAGCAGTACGGTTATGGCCAGCATGGGGATAGTGACCATGCGCGCATGGAGGCTGGTGCGTCGGCTCGGCGCTCGACGCTTCAAGGCGAGCCCGACGTAACCGAAGGCGGCTAACGACGACAAGGCATACGCTATGTAGAAGTAATTGAACGGCGAGCGAGGATCCATGAGCTCGATCCAACCGTAGGGCCCAGGCGCGAAATCATAGGCTAAAAGCCATCCGGATAGGAGCGCGAACGCGAGAATCGGCACGGGCAAGGCGAAGACCCACCAGGGGACGAGGCGGCCGCGCGGCGGGACGTAGAGGGCCCAGAAACGGTAGGCATAATAGAAGGCGAAGGTCGGGCTTAGGAGCCAACCGAAGGCCGATAGGTAGTAAGCGTACCGAACGACGCCGGGATCGCGGGCCAAAGCCATGATGGCGTAGCCCAGGTTCCACAGAAAGAGGGTCAGGCTCCAAGCGGCGAACATCCTCGTGAGGAGCCCCTTCCCGTCCGGCCCGAACAGGAGCGATAGGACCGAGAGGCCTACCATACCGGCGGTCAGGGCGAATGAAAGGGCGAAGAGCTGCTGCATGAGCGAGAAAGGCCTCCGGGCTTAAGCATAGGCATATCGCCGCGGGTTAGCAAGCGACGGAAGCCGGCATGTTACGCGCGCCCGATGAGCTTACATAGGTCTACGCTACGCTCCAAGAAGGAGAAGCCGACGGATTCATATATACGCCGCACCGCGTCGTCCTCCGGCTTGATGACGAAAAGCGTCGCGGGCCGCGGTGAGCCCGAACCCCGGCCCGCCCCGCCGCCTGAGGCCGTGATCGAGGCGCAGGCGCTATACACCAGGCTCCTGCATATGCCGCGGCGCCTGAAATCCGGATCGGTCTCGACGTCCTGGAAGCGGGCTAAGCCGCCGGACCAGAAGAGGCCCAGGTTGGCGACGGGCCGCTCGCCGGCACGGCGTTCGCCGGCATAGCGCCCGCCGGCGGGCTCCCCGACGCGGCCGCCCGATCGTTGCTCCCAGGCAGCCCACCAGGCCCCGTGTCCGCCTTCTACGGCGGACCGTATGGCCTTGAACTTGCGCTCTAAGAACCCGCGGGTATAGCCTGGTTGCCCGGCGTTGATCGCCAGGCTCGCCTCCAAGACGGCTTCCCATTCTTCGTCCGTACGCACCGGCCTATAGTCGAAGTCCTCGTTGAGGAGCGCCGGTCGACGAATCGTATCGGTCGCCAGGACGTCGTGGGCGGAGAGCTCGTAGCCGGCGGCGGCGAATTCGGCGAGGCCGGCCTGCCACGACGCCTGCTGCTCTGTGGCGGCCGGCTCGCCGTCCGACGGGCCCCCGATCCCCTCCGGCGCGTCTATGAGGAAGACCCGGTGCTCGGCGCTCGGATGCTCGCGCTCGAAGAGGCTCTCCCAGAGCGGCAGCTCGCCGGCCGCGGGAAGGCGCGGCATGGCCAGGCAGTTGCCGTACCAGTAGTCGGGCACCGCCGGCGTGCGTACGGCCAGGTAGGCTCCGACGCCGGGAGCGTCGCGATCCTCGACGAGGCCATACATGGCGTTGATCATCAGGGTGGTGCGGAGCTCGACCGAACGGATACGCATGCGGCTAGGATACGCGGGCCGAGCTCGGGGATGCAAGCGGCGCGTCGCCCGCGCGGGGCTCGGCGCCCGAGTACGGGTCGTCGCCCGCGTACGGGTCGGCGCTTGCGCGCGCGGGCGCGGCCGTGGCACTCTAAGGCAGCGAGGTGACGACGATGAAGATGTGCTTCCGCTGGTTCGGCCCCGGCTTCGACCCCATCCCCCTGGCCCATATTCGGCAGATACCGGGGGTACGCGGCGTCATAGGCACGCTTTACGACCTGCCCGCGGGCGCCCCCTGGCCGCGCGATCGGGTCCGCGCCCTGCGCGAACAGGTCGAGGCGGCGGGCCTGGAGCTCTCCGGCATCGAGAGCGTCAACGTGCACGACGCGATCAAGGCCGGCCTTCCCGAGCGGGATCGCTATATCGAGGCCTATATCGCTTCGCTTAAGGCCTTGGGAGAGGAAGACGTCGACCTCGTCTGTTATAATTTTATGCCAGTCTTCGATTGGACGAGGTCGGACCTGGCCAAGCCGCGCGAGGACGGCGCCACGGTCCTGGCCTACGACCAGGCGGCCGTCGACGCCGTGGACCCCGAGGCGGCCTTCGCGGCCGTCGAGGCGGCCTCCGGGGGCTTCACCTTGCCGGGCTGGGAGCCCGAGCGCCTGGCGCGCGTGCGGGAGCTCTTCGAGCTCTACCGCGAGGTCGACGAGGAGAGGCTCCTTGAGAATCTGATCTACTTCGCCAAGGCGATCATGCCGACCTGCGCCCGCTACGGCATACGCATGGCCATCCATCCCGACGACCCGGCCTGGCCGGTCTTCGGCCTGCCGCGTATCGTCACCGGAGGCGAGCGCATGCTGCGCTTCTTGAAGGCCGTAGACGATCCTTTGAACGGCGTCACGCTCTGCTCCGGCTCCCTAGGCTCGCGGGCCGACGCCGATATCCCCGGTATCATAGCCTCGCTCGCCGGGCGCATCCATTTCGCCCACCTACGGAACGTCCGGCACACCGGCCCCGGCCGCTTCGAGGAGGCAGCGCACCTTTCGGGCGACGGCTCCCTCGACATGTACGCTATCGTCAAAGCCTTGTACGAATCCGGCTTCGACGGGGCGATCAGGCCCGACCACGGGCGCATGATCTGGGGAGAGCGCGGCATGCCCGGCTACGGCCTGTACGATCGGGCCTTGGGCATAGCCTATTTAAACGGGCTATGGGAGGCCGTCGAGAAGGAAGGGCGGAACGGCCGCTCGGCCTAGGCTGTCATTCCTCGCCGAGCCGGCCTATACTATCTATAGAGACCGGCGCCCCGGAGGCGCGGCCGCGCGGGGAGCGAATTTATGGAAGAATCGATACGAATCGGGATCAGCGCCTGTCTTTTGGGGCAGCAAGTCAGGTACGACGGCGGCCATAAGCTAGACCGTTTCCTGCGCGACACGTTAGGCGCGTACGTCGAGTACGTGCCCGTCTGCCCCGAGGCCGAATGCGGCCTGGGCGTCCCCCGGGAGGCCATGCGCCTCGTGGGCGACCCGGCAGATCCACGCTTGGTGACCAATAAGACGGGAATCGACCATACCGAGAGGATGAAAGCATACGCTCAAAAGCGGCTCGACGCCCTGGCGAACGAAGGGCTCTCGGGCTTCATCTTCAAGAGCGACTCGCCCTCCAGCGGCATGGAGCGCGTACGCGTCTACGACGCCAAGGGCGTGCCGAGCAAGACGGGCTCGGGCATCTTCGCGCGGGCCTTCATGGACCGCTTCCCCCTCCTGCCGGTCGAGGAGGAAGGCCGGCTCCACGACCCGAGGCTCAGGGAGAATTTCATCGAGCGCATCTTCGCGCACCGCCGCTGGCGGGCCCTAGCCGCAAAGCCGAGCATGGGCGCCCTGGTCGAGTTCCACGCGGCGCACAAGCTACAGTTGATGGCGCATAGCCCCAAGGCCTATACGGAGCTCGGGCGGCTGGTGGCCGCCGGCGCCCCGGACGGCCTAGGCCCTACCCTGGCCGCTTACGAGGCGCTCTTCATGAAGGCCCTGGCGGTCAAGGCGACGCCGGGCAAGAACGCCAACGCGCTATCGCACATGGCCGGCTTCTTCAAGAACGAGCTGGACGCCGAGGAGAGGGCTGAGCTCGTCGCCGTCGTCGAGGCCCATCGGAACGAAACGCTACCTCTCATCGTGCCCATCACGCTCATAGGGCACTATGTTAAGAAATATAAAAAAGAGTACTTACTGAAGCAGACCTATCTGTCGCCCCATCCTTTGGAGCTGAAGCTTAGGAACCACTGCTGAGTGTCAGAACTTCTCGTAGCTAGAAAACTCTATGCCGACGGAGAAGCGCATGCGTACGAAGAGGACGCCGCCTTCCCCGGAGAACTCCATGGCCGACAGGACGAGCGCGCCGTCGGGCAGCTCCCGGAGCCGAATGACGCCTGAGAACTCGGAGACCATGGCCGGTAGAGGCTTGGGCCTATACTCGATCCGCGTCGCGCGTAGCCCCTCGTCGAAGAAGACGACGCCCTCGGAGCCCTGCTTGTCGTGCTTGATGGCGTAGGGCAGCGAAACGGCCGAGCCCATGGGGCGGGGCTGGCCGAGCTCGAGCGGCCCGGGAATCTTGTCTGAAAACGGCATAGCCGCCAGGGGGTCGGACGAGCCTGAGCTGCCGGGCGGGCCGCCGGAGGCGCCGCGCGCCGAGGCGGAGCGCTTGGCCTCCTCGGCCTTGGCCTTCTCCGTCTGGTCCTTGCCGTCCTTCGTCGACCTGATCAGTTCGTAGCGCGGCTGATCCCCTTCGTACGATAGCCGATACTCGTTCAGCGTGACCGACTTAGCCCGACCGTCGCGGTCGAGCTCGGTAAAGCGCATGGTCATGGCGCGCGGCCTGTAGGCCTGGCCGCGCTCCCAGGCCGCCGCGGCTCGGAGCCAATACTCGGGGGCCGGGGCGCCGAGCGAGGCCTCTATGCGCGCCTGCGCGTATATGGCCGCGGGGGCTACGAGGGCGATGAAGCCGAAGGCTACGCTTTTTAGCGGCGCGCGGCGCCGTATGCTCGCGATCATCGACATAATATACGGCCGCTCCCTCCGCCGCGGCTAGGCGCGAGGCGTCGCCGAAGCCGAGCTGGCCGCAGGCTCGGAGTTCTCCGCGGCGGCGCGGTCGCCATGATCGCCGGGCTCCGTCGCGCCGATCGCGGCCTCGAGCATGGCCCGCAGCCCCGGCGCGGATACGCTACGCCGGGCGCTCTGGAAGAACTCCCCCATGCGCTCGTTACCCTCGGCGCGGTAGGCGGCGGCCTGCAGGCCCATTTCTAACCGGTCGAGCTCCCTGACGAAGCGGGCTTCCGGGCTAAGGCCGGCCTCGAACTCCTCCCAGAGGGCTAGGTACTCCTCACCGCCCCGGAGCCCGGCCAGCACGCGGCGTATGGAATCGCGCTCTAGGCTCGCCTTCTCCTCGGCGGAGACGCCGTCCACCGGCGTTATGTCGCCGGCGTAGACCTCGCCGAGCTCGTGGACGAGCGCGATGCGCAGGACTTTATCGCGATCGACTCCCTCGAACGGCGGCCTTCCGGCCAGGAAGAGGGCCAGGAGCGCCGTTCCGAAGCTGTGGTCGGCCACCGACTCGCAGGCCGCCTCGGGGACGCCGCGCTTAAGCCAGCCCTGACGATATAGGCGCTTGAGCTCCGCCGCTTGGTAGTACGCGGAGAGCGGCGCGGAGGCAACGTGATCGCCGCCTTGAAGCCGCCGTAGCAGCTCGCCCCTGGCCGCCTGGGTACTCTCTGATTTTCGTTTCATCGCGCCGATAGGATAACGCGCGGGGCGCGCGCGTGCACAGGGGCCTGCTCTGCACTATCATTGGCAGGCGTGGAGGAAGCCATGGAAGAGCTCGAGCGCCCGCCCTACCCCGCCCTCATCGCATCGTTATCGGCTATCGAAGACAACGCCCGCGTCGTCGCCTCGCTCTGCGGCTCCCGCGGCATAGAGCTCATGGGGGTCGTCAAGGGCATGGGAGCGCGGCCAGAGGCGGCGCGCGCCATGCTCAAGGGAGGGTGTTCGTCGCTCGGGTCGAGCCGCGTCATGCAGCTCAAGGCCCTGCGCGAGGCCGGTTTCGACTGCCCCCTCGTACTCCTACGCGTCCCCGGCCCCTCCGAGCTTCCCGTAGCCCTACGCTGGGCCGACCGTAGCCTTTTCTCCGATCTTGGAACCCTGCGCCTTGCGGCCGAACTGGCCGAGGGCGCGGGGCGGAGGCACGGCGTCGTGCTCATGCAGGACCTGGGCGACTTGCGCGAAGGCTGGATGGATGAAGAGGAGCTCGTCGCCGCGGCCCTAGAGCTCGAGCGGTCCATGCCGAGCCTTGAGCTTTTAGGCATCGGGACCAACTTGGGTTGCTACGGCGCTATCCGACCGAGCCCGGCCAACCTAGGCGCGCTGGCGGCCAGCGCCAGGGCCATAGAGGACGCCATCGGGCGCCCCTTGGCCATAGTCTCGGGCGGGGCTACCTCGTCCCTGCCCCTCTTGGCGGGCGGCTCGATGCCCCAGGGCATCACCGAGCTCCGCGTCGGCGAGGGCATACTCACGGCCCGCGACCTAGCGACCTATTACAGCTGCGAGCTAGAGGGCATCGAACCCTTGGCGCTCAGGCTGAGGCTCGAAGTGCTCGAAGTCCGCGTGAAGCCGAGCCATCCGATCGGCGAGATCCTCGTAGACGCCTACGGCGAAACGCCGGAATACGTCGACCGCGGTCCGCGCCTGCGGGCCCTCCTAGGCGCCGGCAAGCGCGACTTCGGCAAGCACGAGGCCCTGATCCCGCTCGAGCCGGGCATGGAGCTCGTCGGGAGCTCGAGCGATCACCTCATCGTAGATGTCACCGACTGCGAGCGCCGCCTCAAGCCCGGCGACCTCGTCGACTTCGGCCTCTTCTATGTCGGCATGCTCTACGCGAGCGACTGCCCGGACCTCAGGGTCGAGTTCGTTCCATGAGCCGTCGCCGGGCGGCGACAGGTCGGCGCTCGGTCTCGCCGTCCGCTTAGGCCGCCTCGCCAGCCGGCTTGACGGCGGCGAGCATCAGCGCGGTCAAAACCAGGTTAACTAAGGCCATGCCTATGAAGATGACGAGCATGGGCAAGCCGGGGTTCACGCCCACCCGGGCCATGTTAAGGCCCATGAGGCTCACCGCAATACCTAAGGTCAGGAACTTCACCATGCCGACCGAGGCTAAGAGATAGCCCCAAGGGCGGCGTTTAAGGAGGAGGACGGCAGCGACGACGCAAGCCGGCGCGACGAGGCCCAAGTCCATGGCTTGGATGAACATGCTCGTCGCGTTCTCGAGCTCCGGGACGGCGCCGGGCTTCATGGCGGCCGCTATCCGCCCGAGCCAGGCTAGACCTAGGAACGCGGCGGCGAAGATGAGGAGCGCCGCGATGCTCTTCCTCGGGAGGCTCTCCGTGAACCTGGACGGCAGCTCGTCGATCTTGACCGCCATGAGGCTCATGACGAAAGCCCAGAGCGAGAGACTGAAAAGCGCGACGTAGACCAGGAACAGCGCGTTGAAGGCCGCGCCGACGCACATGGTCAGGTAGGTGTAGAGGACGAAACCCAGGGATCCGGCCAAGAGGAGCCGGCCGCGTAGCGATCCGCGCATCGAGGCGAAGTAGCCGACGAGAAGGAGCGGAACGCCCAGGACGAGGGCGACGAGGTCGTTGGCCTGCATCTGCGCCGCCGAGCTCAGGGTGTCCCAATAGTAGAGCCCGTGGGCGTTGACGGTTATACGCTCGCCGCGGAAGTTGACCGTTTCGTATGGACTGCCTTCCGCCGGCCAAAGCCCGCCTAAGGCGGCTACCAGCGTAAGCAGGATGATGATGGGAACGATAATTTTTAGTGCATTGGACATTGTACGCCTCCGTATTACCGCTGGTAATTTACCGCTGGTAACAACTTCGTGTCAAGCATAAATAGTCTACGTGAAACGACGCCCCGAGGCCCAGTTCAAGCGGCAGGATAGGGGAAGGTAAGCTCGGCCACCGTGCGGCCGCCACGGAGGCCGAGGGAGAAAGAGCCGCCGAGCTGCTCGGCGAGCATTCGCACTAGCATGATGCCTAAGCCGCCCGCTTCTTCGAGCCTGAAGCCTTCGGGCAGCGATGCCCCTTCGTCCGACACCTCAAGCCGAATCGAATCGCCTTCCCGGCCCAGGCGCACCGACGCGGCGGTCGAGCGTCCCGGTCCGCCCGAGTACTTAACGCTATTGGTGAGGAGTTCGTTGACGATGATGCCGAGCGAGCTGAGCGTCTGCACGCCGAAGGAGACGTCTTCTATCTCTGCCGTCAGCAGGTCCGCGGGCGCGCCGAGCGCCGCCAGCACGGCCTGGCAAAGCTCCTCGAGGTAACGCTTCGCGGAGAGCTCGCGATACGCTTCGCCCAAGAGCAGTTTCTCATAAAGCAGGCGGATGCTCTCCGTCCGCCCGTAGGCTTCGGCTAAGGCGGCCTTGGCTTCCGGGCTCGCGCAGCTTTGGGCTTGAAGATGCAGGTAGGCGCCGATGGAGGCGATGTTGTTCTTGATACGGTGCTGTATCTCCCTTAGGAGGGCGCCCCGTTCCCGGAGCTGCCGCGCGGTCTCCTCCTGCGCGGCCTTTAGCTCGGTGATATCCTGGAAGACCGAGAGAAGGGCCGGTCGGCCGCCGTACTCGATGCGCGTGAGATTGGCTATCACGGCGATTTTTTGCCCGTCGACGAGCCTGAACCGAAGTTCGGTAGGCTCGGCTTGGCCGCCCTCCGCCAGGACCCTCTCGCGCCGCATCCTCGCCAAGTCCGCGTACTCGGGCTCGACCCAGAACTTCGGCGGGCGGCCGATGAGCTCCGATTCGTCCGCTACGCGGAAGAACCCGACGGCCGCAGGGTTTACCAGGGCTGTCTTCTCGTCCTGAGTCACCACGAAGGGCAGAGGCGAAAGCTTAAAGAGCGTACGATAGCGCTCCTCGCTGGCGCGAAGCTGCTCCTCCATCCTCCGCACCAGGGTCACGTCGCGTAGGAAGCCCCAGATGGCGCCTGAACCCGAAGAGTCGACGCCGTACTGGGCGCTGACCTCTAGGTCATAGACGGAGCCGTCCCGCCGCCGGTGCTTGGTCAGGAAGCGGTCGGCCTTAGTCTCGACCACCCGCGCTATATGGGCCGCCGTCTCGTCCGCCGATTCGGCTGCCTCGACGTCGCCTATCCGCATTTGGAGGAGCTCCTCGCGTCGATAGCCGCTCATACGGCAATACGCCTCGTTCACGTCCAGGAAGCGGCCGGCTAAATCCACTATCCAGAAACCGTCCATGGCCAGCTCTATGACGCCGCGATACCGTTCCTCCTTAACCTTGAACTCCCGCTCGGCGGCGCGGCGTTCGGTCACGTCCTGGACGATGCCTATGGAGCGGGTGACTATGCCGTCGGGGCCGCGCTCATGGGCGCAACGCTCGTAGACTATGCGCGTCAACCCATCGGATAGCCGTACGATCCTATGCTCGATCTCGTAGCCCGGGGAGCCGTCGGAGAGCGACGCCGAATAGGTAGCGTCGACCTTGGCCCGATCATCGGGATGGACCGCGCCGAGGAAGGCTTCGTAGGTCGCCGGGAAGGAACGGGGCGCGGCGCCGAAGATGCGATAGACCTCGTCGGACCAGCTAAGGCGGCCGGAAGCCACGTCGAGCATCCAGCTACCGAGTTCGGCGGCCCGCTGGGAGTGCTCAAGGAGATGGTTGGCGTCCTGAAGCCTACGCTCGATCGCCGCGGCCGCCCGCTTGGCCTCAAAGAGCCTGAAGGCCATCCTGATGGACGCCTCGAGCACGGTCATGCCGGAATTTTTTACGACGTAGCCGTACGACCCTATGGCCTCGGTCCGATCGACGATCTCCGGCTCGGTATGGCTGGAGAGGAAGACGATAGGCAGGTCGCGTTCGGCCAGGATACGGCGCGCCGCCTCCGTGCCGTCGATGCCGCGCCCGAGGTCTATATCCATGAGCACGAGCTCGGGCGCCTCCGCTCCCAAGGCTACGCGTACGGCCTCTTCGCCGCTCATGACGTGGCGCACCAAAAAGCCGCGGGCCTCGAGCCCCGCCTTCTCGGCGAGGGCGATGATCGCTTCGTCTTCGACGAGGAGTATCGAACGCTTGACGCCGCCGCCTGCAGCCATAGGAACCTCCGGGGCCGAAGCCCCCGCGAAAGCCTAATGGTTCCTATCGGGATTAGCAACATGAATCGGAGGGGCCGTAGCCTCGCCGCGCGTTTTTAGTTTGCGCGCGCCGCGTAGGGCGTCTATGCTATCGGCATGGATCACGCGCGCTACTTGGGCGGCTCGCCCGAGCGTACGGACGCGCCGGCCAAGACCGGCGGCGCCCTTCGATACACGGACGACCGCGTCCGACCCGGCACCTTGCACGCGGCCCTGCTCTACAGCCCCTACGCGCACGCCCGCATCGCCTCGGTCGACCTGTCTCGCGCCGAGGCCGCCCCGGGCGTGCGGGGCGCCTTTTCCGGCGCCGACTGGCCGGATACGCTCATTGGCCTCTATATGGGCGACAAGCCGCCGCTGGCGCGGGAAACGGTCCGCTATTACGGCGAGCCGGTCGCGGCGGTCGTCGCCGATTCGGAGGCCGAGACGCTTGCGGCGATACGCCTGGTCGAGGCTTCGTTCGAGGCGCTCCCGCCCCTGGCGAGCCCCCGAGACTCGCTGGCGCCGGGAGCCGCCGTCTTGCACCCGGGACTGGGCTCGTACCGACGCATCCCGGCCATACTGCCGGAGCCAGGCACGAACGTGGCCAACCGTACCCGCATACGTAAGGGCGATCCCGAGGAGGCCTTCGCCCGCGCCCCGGTCGTCGTCTCCGGGAGCTTCTCCTTCCCGCCGGGCGACCACGCCGCCATGGAGCCGCGCGTCGCCATAGCAGAGTACGGCTTGGACGGTCGCCTCACGGTGACGAGCTCCACCCAGTCGCCCTTCGGCGTCCGCACCCTCTTGGCCAAGGGCCTCGGGCTTCCCGAGCGGCGGATACGCGTCATAGCCCCGCCGGTGGGCGGCGGCTTCGGCGGCAAAGCGGGCATACAGCTCGAACCCCTGGCCTGCCTCCTGGCCATGCGCTTCCCCGGCCGTCCCGTACGCCTGGCCAACGCCCGGGAGGCTGACATGGTCTCTAGCCCCGGACGGCCGGGCCTGGAATCGACCGTACGGATCGCGGCCGAGCGCGACGGCGCTATCCTGGCCATGGACATCGAGCTCCTCTTCGACTCGGGGGCCTACGCCGACTACGCGGTCAACGTCTCGCGCGCCGCGGCCGTGGCCTGCACCGGTCCGTATAAGGTCCCGAACGTGAAAGCCGACGCCCTCTGCGTCTACACGAACCATCCCTTCGCCACGGCCTTCCGCGGCTTCGGCCACATAGAGCTGTCCTACGCGACCGAGCGGGCCCTGGACCTCCTGGCGGACGAGCTGGGCATGGACCCCGCCGCGCTCCGTGAGAAGAACGCCGCCCAGCCCGGCCATACGACGCCGACGGGCGCCGTCCTGGACCCGAACACCGGCGACCTCCCTGCCTGCATCGCCTTAGTAAAAGAGCGGCTGGGCTGGGACGAGGGCCGGCGCCGGCTCATGCCCGACGGTAAGGTCAGGGCCAAGGGCTTAGCCTGCTTCTGGAAGGCGCCTGCCATACCCACCTTCACCGACGCCGGCGCGACGCTCGCCTTCGCCGAGGACGGCAGCGCCGTCCTCACGACCGGCGTCGTCGAGATCGGCCAGGGCTGCTTCGACGGCCTTAGGCTCATCGTAGCCGAGGCCCTGCGCATGGACCCGTCCATGGTGCGGGTGGAGCCGGAGGCCGACACCGACCGCTCGCCCCACGACTGGACCACCGCGGCCAGCCGCTCCCTGTTCATGGCCGGCCGCGCCGCCCTGGGGGCGGCGGAGGACGCCGTCGCCCAGCTTAAGCGCGTCGCGAGCGCCCCCCTGCGCTGCCCGGAGGAGGACTTGGAAATAGGGGACGGGCGGATTTACCTACGCGACGATCCGGCGCACGGGCTGCCCATAAGCGCCGTCGCCTTAGGCTACGTCTACGAGAACGGCAACGCCATAGGCGGGCCGATCATCGGCCGAGGGCGCTACATAGCCCGGGGCCTCTCGGGCATGGATCCCGAGAGCGGCGAAGGCCGCCCGGGCCTGGAGTGGACCATGGGCGCCGAGGGCGTCGAGCTCGAGCTCGATCCCCGCGACGGCTCCTGCCGCGTGCTACGATCGGCCTGCGCCATGGACGTCGGCAAGGTGATCCATCCCGCCCTCGCCCGCGGCCAGCTGGTCGGGGCCATGGCCATGGGCATAGGCTACGCGACCAGGGAAGCCTTCAGCTTCGATTCGCGCCAGGGCGTGCAGAACGCGAGCCTACGCGACTACAAGCTCCTGCGCTACGGCGAGGATCCCGAGTATTTCGTCGACTTCGTCGAGACGCCGCAAGGCGACGGCCCCTACGGGGCTCGGGGCCTGGGGGAGCAGGGCATCATCGGCATGCCGGGGGCCATAGCCCAGGCGGCCTCGCTGGCGGCCGGCGTTCAACTATGTGAACTCCCTATAACGCCCGAGTACCTCTGGACGAGCATGCGGAAGGAGCGACCATGATCCCCGGCGACGTCGTCTATCTTAAACCGGAGAGCGCCGAGGAGGCGGTCGAGGCTTGGTCGCTGGCGAACGCGGCCTCGGCGGCCGCCGGAGCGGCGTCGGCCCGCGGCGCTGCCTCCCCGCGCTACCTAGCCGGCGGCACAGAGATCCTGACGACGGCGCGGCGCTCGGCGGCCTACGCCGTCGGCGCCCTCGTCGACGTAAAGGCCGTCCCCGAGGCGAAGGCGGCGGGCGCCCTGCCCGACTCGCTCGCCGGCGCGGCCTGGCTCGGCGAGGCGGCCGGCGGCGCGCCGTACGGCGCGGACGGCCTCTACTTCGGCGCGGCCCTGCCCCTAGCCGAGCTCGAGGACGGGCCGCTTTTCCCGCTCCTCTCAAACGCGGCGCGCGGCGTCGCCGACCGCACGACGAGGAACCGACTCTCCTTGGGAGGGAACGTCGCCGGGCAGCTACCCTACCGCGAGGCCGTCCTGCCCCTCCTGGCCGCGGGGGCGCTCGGCTATTCGGCGCTGCCGGGCGACGCGCCGGCCGCCGGCGGGGCTAAGCTCAGGCTCGTCCGCTGGGGCCTCCGCTCCCGTTTCGACAAGCGCCTGGCCCTCCTGCCCGGCGAGCTCCTCCTAGGCTTCTGGGTACCGAAGGCGGCGACCGAGGCTCGCGCGGCCTACGTCCGTAAGACGCGGACGGGACCCATAGATTATCCTTTAATCACGCTGTGCGCCTTGCGTACGCGAAGCGGGGCGGCCTGGGCCCTCGGCGGCGCCTTCCCCTACCCGGCCCGCTCCGACGAGGCCGACGGCGCCCTCTCCGAGGCGCTCTCAGCTTCGGGCGACGCTAGGGCGGGGGCCTTAGGCCGAGCGGCGGCCGCCCTGGGCGAGCCGCGCTCCGACCAACGCGCGGGCGCTGAGTACCGCGCCGCCTTGATCGCGCTCGCGCTCGAAACCGTCGCCGAGGAGCTAGCATGACCGAAAGAAAAGGCCCCTACGAACTAAGGCTACGGGTAAACGGCGAGGAGCGCGCCGCGCTTACCCGCCCCGCGGAGACGCTCCTAAGGCTCCTCCGCGAGCGTCTCGGCCTAACCGGCCCCAAGTGCGGCTGCGAGAACGGCGACTGCGGCGCCTGCACCGTGCTCATAGACGGCGTCCCGACGAAGTCCTGCATGGTCCTGGCGGTCGAATGCGAGGGCAGGGAGCTCACGACGATTGAAGGCCTCCGCGACCACCCGGTCCAACGCGCCTTCTCGGCCGAGAACGGCTTCCAATGCGGCTTCTGCACGCCTGGCATGATCATGAACGCGGTCGCGCTGGTCCGGGCGCATCCGGAGCCGAACGAGGAGGCCGACCGGAACTGGATGGGCTCCAACCTCTGCCGCTGCACCGGCTACGAGGGCATACGGCGCGCCCTGGCCGCGGCGCGAGCGGAGCTCGCGGCGCGAGCGGGGCTTATGCCGCGGGCGAAGGAGCGCCCCTGAACGTCGAAAGGCATTTCATCCGCGCGCTGCGGGACTTCGACATGGTCAAGCCCGGCGACCGGATCCTGATCGGAGCCTCGGGCGGCAAGGACTCCATGCTCCTCTCCTACCTCCTTTCCCGCCGCCGCGACGCCCTCGCGCGCCGCGGCGCCGCCTATGGCGAAGCGCCCGCGGGAGAAGGAAGCGCGCCTTTTAAGCTCCTAGCCCTGCGCGTCGTCTACGGGGAGGCGGGGCGTCCGGGCCCCCGCTCGCCGGCCGACGCGCGGCTCGCCGAGCTCTATGATTCTTGGGGCATCCCCTTGATAGATTACTCGGTCGACTCGCCCGCGCCCGCCGAGCTCGGCTGCTACCGCTGCGCCTCGCTGCGCCGGGCGGCGCTGATGTCCTTCGCGGCCTCGGAAGGCCTAAACGTCGTCGCGCTCGGCCATCACCTGGACGACATACTGACCACGGCGCTTATGAACCTCGTCCGCCGCGGCATGATAGAGGGCATGGAGCCCGTGCGCGCCTACCCTGGATTCGGCGTCAAGCTCGTACGGCCGCTTTGTTATATACCCGAAGAGAGCATACGGCGCTTCGCGGCTGAGCGGGGCTGGCTGAGCGTCAGCTGCAGCTGCCCCGCCGGGGCCGGCGGGGAGCGGGCCGAGTTCAGGCGCCGGCTCGAGGCGCTCTGCCCCGGCGGGCTCGCCGAGAAGCATAGGCTATTCGAAGGGCTCATCACGATTAGGTTAAATAGAGAGCCCTGCCGCCTTGTATTACGCGATAGTTTGCTTACACTGTAATCGTGTTCGCTTTCCGAATCGCCCTCCGTCGAACGATCCTAACGTTCCTCGCCCTATCGATATGCTCATTCGCCGCGGCCCAAGATACGGGGGCCGAAGGCGAGCATCGCGTACTGGTCCTGCATTCATACCGCCAGGACTATCGATGGACGGCGCACATCAACGAAGGAATCCTGGAAGGAGCCGCGCGATCGCCAGCCCTCGACCTTGATTACTACTACCTGGACGTCCAACACAAACCCATCGACCGCTTCGCGGATGCCCACGAAGCGCATCTTGACGAATTCTTTAAGCTCGGTTACGGACCGAAAACGGTACTCGCCATAGACGATCCGGCGCTCCGCTTCGTCCTCGATAGGCGTGAGACCCTCTTCAAGGACATAGATATCGTTTTCGGCGGCATAAACGCCCCTGCCGCCTATACGCCCGAGGAGCTCGGCTCGGCGAGCGGGCTTTTCGAAGCCCCCGACGTCGCGGGCAACCTCGACTTGATCCGCCGGCTCCTGCCCTCGGCTAGGAAGCTCGCGGTCATCTCCGACGACACGGCGACCGGCAGGATCAACCGAGGCCTTTTCAAACAAGCCTCCGCGAAGGACTCGCGGGGCTTCGAATTCATGGATCTCGCCGAACTCGATCCGAATGAACTGGTCCGCGACTTAAGCGCCGAGCCCCGACCCGACGCCGTGCTGTATCTATCCTACCTCCATTCTCCCGGAGGCGCGCATTTCGAGGTCGCGGAAAGCCTATCGCTCATCCGCGGCGCGACGGACGCGCCGGTATTCGCCTGCTGGGACTTCGTCATCGAAGCCGGCGCCACCGGCGGGCTCGTGGTCTCAGGCGTCAGATCGGAAGAGCGTCGTGTAGGGAAAGAGTGTAGATCTCGGTGG
>CALKWG010000460.1 GCA_938004315.1 uncultured Spirochaetaceae bacterium | reverse complement strand
ACGGTGCCGGTCTTCGGGTTGGGCATGAGGCCCTTGCGGCCGAGCACCATACCGAGCTTACCGACGTCCTTCATCATGTCCGGAGTGGCGACGGCGATGTCGAAATCCAGCCAGCCGCCCTTGATCTTCTCGATGAGCTCGTCGGCGCCGGCGAAAGCTGCGCCGGCGTCCATAGCCTCTTTCTGCTTGTCGCCCTTGCAGAACACGAGGACCTTCTTCTCGCCGCGGAACTGGTGCGGGAGCACGACGGTGTCGCGGACGGACTGGCTCTTCTTCAGGTTCAGCCGGACGTGCAGCTCGACGGTCTCGTCGAACTTGGAGAACTTAAGCTCCTTCAGGAGGGCGCAGGCCTCGGGAAGCTCGTACGCCCTCTCGGCGTCGACCTTCTTCTGGGCCTCGAGGTATTTCTTACCGTGCTTCATGGCTTACCACTCCACTTCGACGCCCATGCTGCGGGCGGTACCGGCTATGATGCGCTCGGCGGCTTCGATGTCGTTGGCGGACAGGTCCTTCATCTTGAGCTTGGCGATCTCCGTCACCTTGGCGCGGGGCAGCTTGGCCACCTTCTGCTTGTGGGGGACGGGCGAGCCCTTGTCCAGGCCGGCGGCCTTCTTGATGAGGACCGAGGCCGGCGGGGACTTGAGGATGAAGGTGAAGCTCTTGTCCTTGTACACCGTGATGACGGCGGGGATGATGAGCCCGGCCTCCATCGCCTTGGTGCGGTCGTTGAACTGCTGGCAGAACTGCGGCGCGCTCACGCCGTGGGGGCCGAGGGCCGGCCCTACGGGCGGGGCGGGCGTAGCCTTGCCCGCGGGGCACTGCAGCTTAATGACTGCCGTGACCACTTTCTTAGCCATAGTGACTCCTTTCGTGGTATCTCCCGCCCCTTATGGGGCAAGGAGACCTCGGTTCGGCGACGCCGAAGGCGGCGAAGGCTCGAGAGCCGAGGCTAGCGCCGCGCGGCCCGAACGGCCCGCGGCTCCCATCTTACGGAGCGGGACGCTACGCGCCCCTGCTTAGGTCCGAATATGGAAAGCGCCCCCGAACGGGGGACGCCGCCTTACTGCTTCTCAACCTGCAGCATGTCGACCTCGACGGGGGTAGCCCGCCCGAAGATGCCGACCATGACGCGCAGCTTGCTCTTTTCGTGATTGACCTCCTCGATCGTCCCGGTGAACGAGTCGAAGGGGCCCTCTATGATCTTTACCTGCTCGCCGACGTTGAAATTCTGGCGCGACTTGGCGGGCCTATCGCCGCGAATCTCGCCCGCCCTCTGCAGGATGGCGCGGGCCTCCTCGTTGGAGATGGGGGCCGGGCGGTTGTGCATGGTGGCGCCGACGAAGCCGGTCACGCCGGTGATCTTGCGTATGACCGAGCAGGTCGCCTTCCAGCTCGCCTCGGGCAGATCCATCTCGACGAGGATGTAGCCGGGCAGCATCTTGCGCGAGCTCGTGCGCTTCTTGCCGTCCTTGACGTCGACCACGTCCTCGCTGGGCACCTTGATATCGCTGACCACGGCGGCGTCGAGCTCGCCGTTGGCGATGAGCATGCGTATGGTACGCTCGATCTTATTCTCGTAGCCCGAGTATACGTGCAGGACGTACCAGGATTTTGCCATGCCTCTACCGACTTAGAAGAAGAGATCTATGCCGCGGACCAGCAGGAAGTCGACGAGCCCGAGGAATACGGACACGAGTATCGTCGAGATAATCACCACCTTGGTGGAGGCTACGACGTTCTCGCGGGAGGGCCAGACGACCTTGCGGAGCTCGCCGTAGCTATCCTTGAAGAACTGAATTACCTTACCCATACTCTCTCCTTACGCCCGGGGAGGCGAGCTACGCGCCGGCCGCGGAATACGCGAGCCGCGCCCCTAAGGACGCGGCCGGCGGCTTAAACGGGCGACCGATTACGATCCAGGCCAGGAAGGACTCGAACCCTCAACATCCGGTTTTGGAGACCGGCGCTCTACCATTAGAGCTACTGGCCTAAGCGTTCGCCCGGACGACTGCGCGGGCAGACGGCCGGGCGAACGCCGCGACGCCGGAGGCGTCGCGGGCGGACTTACTTAACCTTCGTTTCCTTATGCAAGGTATGCTTGCGATCCCACTTGCAGTACTTCATGAGCTCAAGCTTCTCCTGCATGGTCTTGCGGTTCTTCTTGGTCGTATAGTTGCGGCGCTTGCACTCGCTGCACGCCATGGCGATAATCTCTACAACCTGCTTCTTGCTAGCCATACGTCGATCCTCTCGAACGAGATTGGCGCCCGGCTCGCGCCGTTCGGCCTCTGGAAAAAAAATGGGACCGCCGCGTGAGGCGCAGCGCGCCACGCCCAGCCCCACGCGCCCCTACCGGGATGCGGTAGAAAGAGAGCCCCCGAACGGAATCGAACCGTTGACCTCATCCTTACCATGGATGTGCTCTGCCAACTGAGCTACAAGGGCTTGCGAAGCGGGGGGTACAATAGCAATCGAGTTGTTTTTTGTCAAGGCCGATCGAGACGAACGGGGCGGGCCGGCGAAGGCGTTTATTTACGCCGTTCCGCGCCTACCCCCGCCCGCCGCGGCGCGAGAACGAGGCCGCGAGCCCCGCGGCGACCCGGTCGCGGCTCAACACTAGGCAAGCGACCCCGGCAGCGCCGAAGGCGAGCGCCGAAAGCGCCAGCGGGATGCCGTGCGCGACGAGGCGGGAGGCGGAAGCGCCGAACCAGGAGCGCAGGGGGGCCCGGAGCGCGACGACCGCGACCGCGGCGGCGACCGAGAAGGCGGCCAGTTTAATCGCGTAGAACGAGGAAGAAGCCAAAGCTTTCTTTATACCGGGCAGCCGGCTTCGCGCCAGGAGCGCGACGAGGATGGCCGCATGGGCGGCGCTCGCCGCCGAGAGCGCCAGGGCGATGCCGCCCCCGCCCATGAAGGCCGAGAGCGCGATGGCCAGGCCCATATTGACGAGCACCGCAGCGACGCCGGCGGCGGCGGGCCGCCTCGTATCGCCGCGGGCGTAGAAGGCCGGCGCTAAGATGCGGTGCAGGCCGATGAAGGGTAAGCCCCACGAATGATAAAAAAATGCGCCGGCGGTGCGCGCCACCGACTCGTCGCCGAAGGCGCCGGATTTGAAGAGGACGGAGACGATATCCACCCGGGCTACGATTGAAAATGCGGCCATGGGCACGGTAATGAGGAGGACCACGTCGATGGCGCCCGAGAGGCGACGGACGAAGGCCTCGCCCTCTCCCTTGGCATGGAGCCCCGACAAGGCGGGCAGGAGTACGGTCCCGATCGAAACGACGAAGACGCCCAGGATGAGCTCCTGCAGGCGTAGCGAGAAGGAGATGCTCGTCGCGGCCCCCGAGGCGTTGGCCAAGGCGGTCGAGACGAGCCCGTTGAGCTCGTAGGCCGCCATGCCCACGATGGTCGGGGCGATGAGCGCCATGACGCGCCGCATGCCGGGATTCGCCAAGGCTCGGCGGGGGGATACGAGCTTAAAACGGACGCCGAGCCGCAGCACCGCCGGCAGCTGGCAGACCGCCTGCAGGAAGCCGCCGAAGACCACGGCTACGGCCATGGCCCGCGCGGGGTTAGGCGACCAGGGCGCTATGACGAAGGGTAGGAGGATAAACGATAGGTTAAAGAGGATGGGCGCGAAGCCCGACGGCCCGAAACGGTCATGCGCGTTCAAGATACCCTGCAAGAACGCCGCTACCGAGACCAGGGCCAGGAAAGGGAACATGATGCGCATGAGCGCGGCCGTCTCGGCGGCGTCCACCACGGTCCCCTCGCGGGCTACGGCGGCGAAGCCGGCCGCGATGGGCCCCGCCAAGGCTACGCCGCCGGCGACGACCAAGGCCACGGCATAGACGAAGGCGCTGAAGGTAGCGGAGAGGAACTCCTCGGTCTCGCGCTCGTCGCCCGCCGAAAAGTAGGAGCGCATGGTCGGGATCAGGGCGGTGGCCATGGAGCCTTCGGCGAAGAGCCTACGCAGGAAGTTCGGGGTCGTGAAGGCTACGGTAAAGGCCTCCGCCAGGGTGCCGGTACCCATAAGCGAGGCCCTGGTCATTTCGCGGATCAGGCCGAGGACGCGCGAGGCCATGGTGAGGCCCGAGAGCTTGCCGCTCTCGCGCATCATCCTGCCGTTCGACGCCGTTTCGGCCGCCGATGCGCCTACCGCCGCCCCCGCTTTATTATCCATCGGCCGAGCCTAGCCCGAAGCGGCCCGTCCGCGCAAGGCTCGGCTCGCGGCCGGTCGCCTAACAGGGTGATGACGAACCCGAAGCTCGTCGGCGCCCTGCCGGCCGGAGAATTTTTACCGCCGCACCGCCGTTCGTGCTATACTCCGGGAATCGCCGTCGAGGCGCTAAAAAAAGAAAGCGTATCTAGCCAATTTCAAAAGTCGGTTACTTTTGAAATTAGCTTTGCGATTGCTTGCGTTTGCGTTGCAAACGCTGCGCCCAATCGCAGTTATCTAAGGTAGCTCTTTCAAAACTCACTGAGTTTTGAAAGAGCCTCCGTTGAAAGGAGCCGACATGGCCCAGGAAATGAAGGAACCCGGGAAGAAACATTGCTATGCGTGCATACAATGGGACGGTACCAGGTCGTACTATCCCGAGAAGAAGCTCATCAAGGTCGACGTCCAAAGCGAGGGGATCTGCCGAGTAACCCGCCAAAAGATCAAGGGCTCGGGACACTGCGATCAATTCTTCCCGCTACGTTAAGGTCGATACTATCGCCGGCCTCCGACGAGGGAGGCCGGCCCATCCCCGTCTTATCCCCGCCCGCTTTCATGCCGAAAATAGACCGAAAGGGTTTGCCATGACCGTACTCCCGCGCCGCCGCCTTAGGGCCCTCGCCTCGGCGATCTTCATCGCGATATTCTCGACCCCCGCCTTCGCCGATCTAGAATTCCTCGCGCCCGACATAGCCGCCGACGGCACCATCCTGTACGCGGCCCGCGTCGACGTCCCCGGGGGAGAGGGCTATGACACGCTCTTCGCGGCCAAGGCCGACTCGGGCGAGGCGGTCCAGCTCACCTTCTATCCCGAGGCGGTCAGCCTCCTGGACGACGGCAGGCGCTTGCAGATACGGAACCGCTTCGGCGTCTTCATGACCGAGCGCGGCTTCACGGACCTCAAGCCCTTGGCGGGTTTCCCGTCCTTCGTGCGCGGCTCGCCGGTGCCCCAGGGTAAGCTCGTCGACTCCCGGCCTTCTCCCGACGGCGGCTATATGCTCTACGTCTCGCCCACGAGCCCGGCCCGGGGAGACCTCCTCCTATTTGACGTGGCGCGCTCGGCCCAGACCATAGTGGCCCGCGGCGTCGAGTTCTCGGTCGGCTCCTTCCCGGCCGCCTGGTCGCTCGACTCGAGGCACTTCGCCTACGCCCGTTCCGGCGAGCTCTTCTACTACTCGATCGACCAACACCGGGCCGGCCGCGTGCCGGAGGAGAGTTGGCGGCGCATCGGCCCCGGCCGCATCAACCAGGCGCGCTGGAGCGGCAACGGCAGCCTGTACGTGCTGCGGGAGCGCTCGCTGTACCGCATCATGCCCGAGGAGTTCTTTACCCAAGCCATCTATGCCGGCATCGTCGCGCCGGGTAGCCTGGTCGGCAAGGCGCCCTTCCCCTTCGACCCGAATTTCGACTCGTTCTGGATATCGCCCGACGGCGCCAAGGTGCTCCTGTGCAAGGACGGGCGGAACATCTTCCTCTACCGCCTCGACCCCGACGACTTCGGCCAGGAGGACGCGGTCAGCGCCCTTCCCTACCTCTTCCTGCAAGGCAATACGGTCATCAGCCAGGTGATTTGGCCGAGGAACGACGAAGTCACCATCGTCACCGGGACCCTGAAGAACGGCGCCCGCGGCGCCGGCGCGTACCGCATCGTCCTGCCGGCCAAGGGCCAAGAAGGCCTCTCGGCCTCCTTCCAGGAGCTGGACCCGGGCGGGGCCTTGAGCTTCGCCCTCTCGCCCGACGAGACGCGCATAGCCCTATCCGGCCCCGGCGGCGTCAGCGTCCGGCGCTACGGCAATTGGGCGGAGGAGCGCCGCTTCGCCGCCGACGAGGCGCTCTCTGCCCTTTGGGTCGGGAACGACCGGCTGATCATAGCCGGCGCCCGGGTCATCGAGCTCGCCTCGCTGGCGGACGGCTCGAGGAGCCTCTTAGCGCTGTCGCAAGCCGAGGCCTACGGCTGGGCCGAGGGCGATGCGGGTAAGGTCGCGGTCAAGGCGGCGGGCCGCGCCTTCGTCGGCTCCGCGATAGCGCCGAGCTGGACCCCGGCGGCGGCCTACGCCCCGCGGCAGGCCTCCACCGCTAATCTGCAGTACCGAGTCTACCTGGATAGCCTGGCGGCGGGATCGTACAAGAATATCGTCATGGTACGCTCGGCTACCACTTTAGGCACGGCCAGCCTCATGCCCAAGCCCGGCAAGTCCTACGCCCCCTTCCCCGATCGCGACGACCAAAGGACGCCCGGGATATTCAACCACGGCTCGCGCATACGAAGGCGCGAACTAGCCCTGGTCGTCAACGCCCACGGCGGCGCGGAGGGCCTCGTGGCCGTCCTGAACGCGCTCAAAGCCTACGGCGTCCGGGCGACCTTCTTCGTCAACGGCGACTTCATACGGCGCAACCCCGGCGCGACCAGGCTCATAGCCCAGAGCGGCCACGAGGTGGGCAACCTCTTCTTCAGCGTCTTCGACGCCACGGACGCCCGCTACCGCATCGACGCCGAATTCGTCAAGCGCGGCCTGGCCCGCACCGAGGACGAGTACTTCAGGACCACCGGCAAGGAGCTCAGCCTCCTGTGGCATCCGCCCTTCTACGCCTTGAACAGCGTCCTCTTAGAAGCTGGCGCCTCCATGAACTATAGCTACGTAGGGAGGGATATCGATCCCTTGGATTGGGTCGGCCGCTCGCAAGGCAGCCTGAGCCAAGCCCTCTACGCAGGCGCCCATGATATCGTGGAGCGCGTGGCGGCCGCCGCCAAGCCCGGGTCGATCATACCCATCCAGCTAGGCGTCCCCGAGGGCGGGCGCGGGGACTACCTCTTCAACGAGCTACCCCTGCTTTTAAACGCGCTCCTGGCCGAAGGCTACGAGATCGTGCCGGTCTCCCGCCTTATGGGCAACGCCGAATAACGGAGGAGCCATGGGCGTCGATAGATTGAAGCTACGCTACGAGGATATAGACTACGCCGTCTCGGCGGACGAGGTGCGCCGCTTGGACGGGGGTGACTGGGGCGCCGCCCCGACGGGCCAGGCCAGGGCCCTCGAGGCCCTGGACCTAGGCAAATCTATCTGGGCCAAGGGCTATAACATCTTCGTCACCGGCGCACCCGGCACCGGCCGGCGCACCGCGGTGATGAAGAGCCTGGCCGACTACCGGCCGGAACGCCTGGCCCTCTATGACTACGTCTACGTCTATAATTTCCGCTCCCCGCTGACGCCGAAGGCGCTCAGGCTGCCTTCAGGACAGGCCCCGACCTTCAAGCGCGAGCTCCATGCCTTCGTGGAGGCGGTGAAGAAGCTCGTGGCCATGCAGGCCGAGAGCGGCGATTTTAAGAAGCGTAAGGAAGAGGCGGTCGGCGCGTGGGAGGCGGAAGAGAACGAGCGCTTGTCCGCCTTCGAGGCCGAGCTGGCCGCCGACGGCTTTAAGATCGTGCAGATGCAGTCCGAGGACGGCCAGACGGCCACCGATATCCTACCCCTGCGCGACGGGGAACCCGTCTCCTTCGACGAGCTGCAGGCCAAGGCCCAGGGCGGCGAGCTATCCGAGGCCGATTTCGCGGCCCTTCGCGAACGCTACTTCGGCTATATGGACCGCATGCGGCTCCTCTTCATGGAGCTGCGCCGAGGCCGCGGATCGCTCGAGCGCCGGCTGGAGGCCCTGCGCCGCGATATCTTGGCTCCCCTGGTGAAGGCCGAGCTCGAGCACTTGGAGGGTCGCTACCCCGTCGCGGCCGTCCACGAATGGCTTAAGGAGCTGGAGCGCGACGTCATGGGCCACGTGTTCCTCTTCCAATCCGAGAGAGAACGCGGCCCGCGGCGCGGCAGGCGCCCGCCCCTGGCGCGTTACGGCGTCAACGTGCTCTCGAGCGCGGCGCAGGAAGGCTCCCCGCCCATCGTCATGGAGGCCAACCCGAGCTACGCCAACCTCTTCGGTACCATCGAGCAGAGCCAGGGCGCCCCGGGCGCCGAGCGCCTCGCCTACCTCAAAATCCGCGCGGGCTCCATACTCAAGGCCGCCGGCGGGTTCCTCGTCATCCAAGCCGAGGACCTCCTGGGGGACGAGGAATGCTGGCACGCCATTAAGCGCGTACTGCGCTCGGGGAGCCTGGAGATCCAGGCCCAGCCCGGCCCCTTCGGGGGCCCCGGCGCCCTGAAGCCCGAGCCCATAGCCCTGGACTTTAAGCTCGTGCTCATAGGCGGCGAGCAGCTATACGACGCCCTGTACCAGGCCGATCCCGACTTCCAAAAACTCTTCAAGGTCAGCGCCGAGTTCGACGATTCCATGCCGCGCGACGACGAAAGCCTGCGCGAGTACGTCGCGTTCTGCCGCAAGGTCAGCCGCGAGGAAGGGCTCCGCGAGCTGACGCCCGAGGGCATAGCGGCCGCCGTCGAGTACGGCGTCCGGCTCTCCGAATACCGCGACCGGCTCTCGGCGCGCTTCTCTAAGATCGCCGACCTCCTGCGCGAGGCCGACTATAGGGCTGCCAAGCTCGGCGGCGCCGTCATCGGCGCCCGCGAGATAGACGAGGCCGCCAGGATGCGCGCCTGGCTCGCCGACCTGCCCGAGGAGAAGCTGGCCGACATGATCGTCTCCGGCCAGATCATCCTCAGGGCCGAAGGCTCCTGCGTAGGCCGCGTGAACGGCCTGGCCGTGCACGATCGCGGCTACTACGCCTTCGGCCTACCCGCGGTCATCTCGGCGCAGGTTTCACCTGGCGAGAGCGGCGTCATAAATATAGAAGGCGAATCGGGGCTCTCCGGCGAGATCTACGACAAGGCCGTGCTCATCGTGGAGGGGTTCCTGCGCAGCCGCTACGCGCGAGACCTGCCCCTGGCCGTCTCCGCTTCCATCTGTTTCGAGCAGTCGTATACGGCGGTCGAGGGCGACTCGGCCTCGTCGACCGCGGTCTACGCCCTCCTCTCGGCGTTAGCCGGCGTGCCCCTCAGGCAGGAGATCGCCGTCACCGGCTCGGTCAATCAAATGGGCCAAATTCAGCCGGTCGGCGGCGTAACCGAGAAAATAGAAGGCTTTTATCGTATCTGTAAGATGACGGGACTCTCGGGCAGCCAGGGCGTCATGATTCCCAGGCAGAACGTGGCCAACCTGACGCTCTCGCGCGAAGTCATGGACGCCCTACGCGACGGCTCGTTCTCGATCTACGCCGTATCGACCATCGACGAAGGAATCCAAATTTTGACAGGTATGGACGCTGGCGCGGCCGACGAGCGCGGTATATTCAAGCCCGGCAGCTTCAACGCCAAGGTCGCCGAGAGCTTACGGCGCATGGCCGAGACCGTCAAGGAATACCTTAATTAAGCGATGAAGGCCGCCCGCCGCCGCGCGGCCGCTAGGAGACCGATGATGCTCACCCTCACCCCCGACCTCGTGCTGTTCGCCCGCCGGCGCCGCCGCTCCGCCTTGAAGATCGCGGCCGCCTTGGCGTTCGCCGCCGCGCTCGCCCTCGCCTCCTGCGGCGGCGAAAGCGGCGGGCCGGCGGCTACGGGCGGCGAGGCGGCGGGGCCGGCGCAGGCTCCGGGCCAAGCCCCCGCGGCTACCGGGACGGCGCAGGAATCCGGGAGCCCGGCGGCGAGCCCCGGCGGCCAGGCGACGGGAACCCCGACCGCGGCGGCAGGGCCGTCCGGCGCGGCGGGGCCGGCGACCGGCGGGAGCTTCCCCGCGGACGCGCCTTCGGTCACGCAGCCGGCGGCATCGCCGACGGCGGCGGCTGCCGGGAGCTCGTCGGCCCCGGCGGCTTCTTCCGGCGGCGCCGCACAAACGTCTCAGGCGGGCCAGGCCGCCGCCCCGGCGCGCCGCCTAGGCGAGCTCGTCTACACCGAGGGGACGGTCACCGTGCACCGCGCCGGCGGCGTCAAGGAACGCGTCGACATCGGGGATATAGTCAGGCAGTACGACGTCATAGCCACCGGCCCTA
>CALKWG010000459.1 GCA_938004315.1 uncultured Spirochaetaceae bacterium | reverse complement strand
AGGGCCGGCGCGCCGCCGCGGCGATCAACCGGCGGCTGGCGGGGGCGTAGGCGGGCCGGCTAGCCGGCGACCTGAACGCCCATCTCGGCGGCGACGGCGCGTAGCCTGGCGTCGTCGCTGAGGAGGACGGCGTCGTTCCGCCTGGCGAGCACGGCGTAGAATAGGTCGTAGGCCGGGTGCCGGCGCTTCATGGCCTCGGCCAAGACTTCCTTCCAGCTATCCGTCTCGGGGAAGAAATCGTCCACGAGTTCGAGCCCATCTTGAACGTATGCCAGGCATTGCTCGGGTTCGAGTATGCCCGCCAAGCGATATTTTAAGAGGGCGTTCGTGATCTCGGCCTTATAGAGCTCGGGCGCGATGACCCAAGCCGCCTGCTCGTAGGGCTCCTCGAAGCGAGCGCGCTTGGCTTTCCTGAGCGCGATCTGCAGCGCGGCGCTGACGTCCAAAACTACGGTCATCGATCGCGATCTTCCCTGACGAGCTGGGCGTCGTCCAGCAGCTCCGCGCCGGGGGGCGAGGCGCGCTCGCGGATGCGCTTGAGGACTTCGAGCCTGCGCTCGGCGTTGAGCGTCTCCAGGCCCAGGCCCCGCGCGAGGGTTATGACGACTTGTTGGGCGATGGTTCGGTGCTCTTTCCTAGCCCGCTCCGCGATGATCTTATAGACGTCTTCCGGGCAATCCCGCACTTGAAGTAAGGGCATAGACTCTCCTTGCATACAATATATGTGCAAATGTATGCGATTTCAAGATTACAGCCATGGCTCAAGGATCTGCCTCATGAGCCCGGTCCGATCAAATGACTAGGCAGGATCGTCGCGTAGCGCTTGAAGTCGGTATGCGAGCCTTGGATGCCTCGGCTTCTAGCGCGCTTAAAGAATGCGGCAGCCGTTTCAAAATCGTCCTGGCCTAGCGCTAGGTCGGGCAAGGGCGAGAGCGCGGCTTTGAGCGTCTCACATTTGTTTTGCTCCCTAATTCCCGACAGTATCTCTTGGCGTACGGGACCGATGATCGCTACGCGAAGCTCGAGTAGAAGCTCCGTAAAGAGCGTAAGCCAAGGCCGTAAGGAGTCGGCTGGATCGCGAGTTCGGAGCGCTAAAGACCAGATTGAGGTATCGACGAGGACAGACTCCATGGCCTAACGCCTGGCGCCGCGCCTTGCGCGACGGGCTCAGGCGCGGCACTATGACCGTATGAAGCTATTCCATCTGGCCGACCTGCATCTGGGCAAGGCCCTACATGGCCGCGAGCTCTATGATGACCAGCGTCATGCCCTGGCCCAGGTCGTGGCCGCGGCGCGGGCCGAGCGGCCGGACGCGGTGATCTTGGCCGGCGACGTCTTCGACCGTGCGGTGCCGCCGGTAGAGGCCATAGTCCTCTTTAACGAGTTCATCACGGCGCTTAAAGTTGTCGACGAAGGGTTGGCTGTGGTCGCTATTCCGGGGAACCACGACTCGGCGCAGCGCTTGGGCTATCTCGCCGGCGTCCTGGCCGCCCGCGGGGTGCACCTGTGCGCCGACGCCTCGCTCTGCGATGTGCCTATCAAGCTACGCCGCGGGCTCGAGGCGCTGCGGATCTGGGCGATACCCTTCCTGTCGCCGGGGGCTTTGGAGGATAGCTCGGACATCGCCGGGGATGATGGGAGCCCAGGCGCTGGGAGTCCAGGTGCAAGGAGCCCAAGCGGCGGGCGCGGCGAAGGGGAATCAGCCGCCGTCTCGCCCCCGGCGCCGCTCCGCAGCCAGGAGGCGCTGTTCAAGGAGGCGCTCAGGCGCATCGAGCGGGCGCGGCGGGCGGATCCGAGAGCCGGCGGCTCGGTCGGCGGCGGATCGGTCGACGGTGGCTCGGTTGACAGTGGCTCGGCCGACGGCGGCGGCCTGGCGCGCCCGTACGAGCTTCTCGTGGCGCATGCCTACGCGGCCGGCTGCTCGGGCTCGGACTCGGAACGGCCTTTCCTAGGCGCGGCCGAGCTCGTAGACGCCTCTCTTTTTAACGGCTTTGACTACGCGGCCTTAGGCCAAGATCGGAAGAGCGTCGTGTAGGGAAAGAGTGTAGATCTCGGTGGT
>CALKWG010000458.1 GCA_938004315.1 uncultured Spirochaetaceae bacterium | reverse complement strand
GGTTTCCTGGCCGCGTGGTCGAGCGCGGCTAAACAGTGGCGCGAGGCGCGCGCCGTAGGATCGGCGAGCTTTTTGCCCGTGCGGGAGTCGTGGGCGAAGTACGAACCGACCTATGTTTCCACGGCCGAAAGCGACGCCGTCGCCTCCCGGTTCCCGGAGGCGAAGCGCATCGGCGCCGCCTTCGATGTCACGATGAAAAACTTCATAGAGCGCGAGATCAGCGTGCTTGAGAGAGAGTTGAAAACGCGCATCAGCGCCCGTTCCACGCCGGGGCTGTTGAACAGCCTTGGAGCGCTGTACGCCCGGTACGGATTGATCGACAAGGCGGAGGCGAGCTTCATTGAGGCGTCGAAAAGCGGGCACGCGCCTTCGTTGCACAATCTCGGCAACATACGATTCTTAAAGAAGGACTATAGGAGCGCCCTCGATTACTACGAGAGGGCGATCAAGGCGAACCCGGATTTCGCCGAGGCGGCGCTCGGCGTGGCGCGCGCCCAGTTCGAGCTTGGGCGCTATGAGCAAGCGAACCGGGCGTTCCAGACGGCCCGCCTGATAGACCCTAAGAAAGCGGAAACATACGCGTATCTCGGCGGCAACGCCGCGGTATCCTCCGGACGCGCCGCCGATCCCGCGCTACGGTCGGCGGTCCTCTGGTCCGACTGAAGGCAAGGAGCCCACGATGAACGCGAGCCGAATCGGTCTGATAATCGCCCTAGCCGCGGCCGCCGCGATGGCGTCGTGCGAGGACGCCCTGACGCCTATAGCGGCCGAGCGCGTGCGCCTCTCGTCGTTGGCCGAATATACCCTTACCTTGCTGGCGCCGCCCGACGGATCCATCGGTCCTAGCCCCGGGACGTACGCCGTCAAGCATGGCGAGCCCTTCGAGGTCGGCGCGACGGCCAATTCCGGCTTTAGCTTCCTGTTTTGGGAGCAGGTCGGCGGCTCGGGTTCGGTAATCTTCGAAGACGAGAGTAGCGCGTCGACGAAGCTCCGGGTCGTCGGCGGGGACGTTACGGTACGCCCGCGCATCGACGATACGAGCTACGTCCTGACCGTGGTCGCTAGCCCCGCCGCCGACGGCAACGCCGTCTCCGTTCCGAGCGTCAACGTCGAGCAAGGCATCCCGAGCTCATCCATCGGCGCGACGCCCGGCGCTGAGTATAATTTCGTGAACTGGACGGTCATTTCAGGCTCCCCTGGCAGCGTCGCATTTAACCCCAGCGCGGCCTCGAGCGTCGTCACGGTCACGGCTAGCGCCGGAGACGCGACGATACAGGCGAACTTCGCTAAGAAAAGCTATACCTTGACCGTCCAATACCAGAGCGGCGGGTACGGTTCGCCGTCCGGCGGCGTGAGCGTCGTCTCGGGCGCGAATCGGGCGATCAACGCGTACCCATACGGAACCTACCTGTTCGACGGATGGGAGAAGGTCAGCGGCGCCGGTACCGTGACTTTCGCTAACGCCGCCTCGCCCAGTACCACGGCGAGCCTCGTCGGCGGCTCCGCGACGATCCGCGCTCGGTTCAGAAAAGAAGTGATCACGCTTAGCGAGGTCGGCTCTTTCTACCCTCCGAATACCTCTACCTACCCGAATCAGATACAGGATATGTACGTAAGCGGCTCGCAGATGTTCGTCTTCGGCGATTGGAGCGGCGCCGACTCCGTTATACGTAAGATAGATATAGCGAACCCCGTAGCTCCGAGCAGCGGGCTTAACGATTACCGATACATCGGCGGCGTATCCCGGGGCTTGACCGGCAACGGATCGACGATAATCGCCGGCGCGCAGGGGAATCTCTTCTCCTTGGCGCAATCCGGTTTCGGCTCGGGCTCCGCCCTTAGCGCCTTCTCCCCCGCGGCGCCGACGCTGCAGCTCGACGCCGGCGACTCCCAATACTTCTGGGCCCTACACGGCTCGACCGGATCCATAAACATGTATAGCTACGCGACGAGGACGCTCTACTCGAATATCGCCCTGCAGAGTAGCGGCTGGGGTTTCCGGTCATTCGCCCTCGCCTCCGGAAGCCTTTTCGCCGTCGAAGAGGATAATGGGGCGCATAGGCTCGCCGCCTACAACCTTGTCGGCCAGGGCGGGGTCTTCACGGAACCGCATTCAGTCGATGCGCTTCACGGCGGCTTCGATATGGATCCCGGTTCCGCGGGCCGCCTCGCCGTGCATCCTGACGGAGAGATGCTGGTCGCGCCCGTCGTCGACGAAGCCGGCGTCGCGAGGCTTCGCTTCTACGACGCTACGACGCCGGAGGACATCGCGGGCGCCCATCAGGGCACAGCGACCCTGTCGGGATCCGATTTGCATGACGTATACTACGGCGACTACTACGTATACGCGGCCGGCGTCAACGGCGGTTCCGCGTTCGTGTCCGTGGTGGACGCCAGCGCCCCAAACGCGCCGACCGTCGTACGGACCTTGACCATCGGCGACTTCGGGACGGCCACGACGATAGTCGAGAGGGCCGGACATCTGTTCGTGTGGGTAGACGACGCGAAGAGCGGGACCAACCAAAAGGCCGTCTTGAAAGTATACCTGATAAACGCCGATTAACGCGAAGCGGGCGCCTCATGGGCGCCCGCCTTCAATCCGCCTCTAGCCCGGCCCGCGAGGCCGAGTCATACCTCGGCCTGCGCGCCCGGCGTAACTGCCTAGTCGCCCTCTTTGACGATCTCGATGCGGACGCCCTCGGGCGTGTCCTGCTCCTCCTTGGGAGGCACGGCCACGCGCAGGATGCCGTTCTTGAAGAGCGCCTTCACCTGCGTCTGCTCGAACTTGTCCGCGGGCACGTAGTACTTCTGCTTCTCGATGTCCTTGAGCTTCAGGCGCCGCTTGAAGTAGCGGACGCCCTGGTCCGGGGCCGCGTCAAGACCGATGCGGGCGGCGAACACCATATAATCGCCCTGGAAAGTCAAGGAAATATCGCGCTCGTCGAAGCCCGCCAGCGCGAACTCGAAGATCAGCGATCGATCCTCGGTCATGAAGATGTTCATGGGCGGATACGAATAGGTAGGGTACCAGTCGGCGTTCTCGTCCTGGTCGGCCCTGAACCAAGGATTCGGTCCCGGCCCCTTCGTCGGCCCGAAATTATCCCTCATCTGATCGCCGAAAGTCTTGGCGGCGTCGAAAACCTCGTCGAGCATGGACCCGATGTCCACGTACATGCGGTTGCCTTTCATAGCGTACCCCCCGAAGGCGTGCTTCCGTAGGCCCCTCCGTACGGAGCGTAGCCCGGCGAACCCCTCGCGGCGTCCGCCCTAATATTAAAATACGATGATTTAACGCGCTTTGCAAGCCTCGAGCGGGCGCCTCGCGCCCTCTTGAAGCGCCTTGGTTCGGGGGGCGCCAAGCATCGGATACTCGGCCGCGCTAGCTCAGACGCGCCCCCCCGCCCGAGCCTCCTCGCCCGCGTCCGCGGGCTCCGGGGTCTCGGGCTTCCCCTCCGGCCTTGTCAGGGCCGCGGGCGTCGTACACAATAGAGCCATGCGGCCGTTCATCATCTGGTTCAATATGCTCAGCTTCACCGCCCTGACGGCCGTGATCCTCGCCGACTGAGATCGGAAGAGCACACGTCTGAACTCCAGTCACCGAATACGATCT
>CALKWG010000457.1 GCA_938004315.1 uncultured Spirochaetaceae bacterium | reverse complement strand
GATCGTATTCGGTGACTGGAGTTCAGACGTGTGCTCTTCCGATCTCTTCGACGATCACTGCGCGTTCGGCCCAGGCCTCCGGCACGACGAAGCGCGAGGCGGAGCCGGCGCTCGGCCTATAGGCCTCCGATCGGGCCGCGTCGCCCTCGACGAACCAGACCCGGCCGTCGCCGGAGAGCGCCTCGTAGGGCAGGCTCAAGACAGCTACCCAGCGGGCCAGCTCGAACTCCACCCCGACGAACATGCCGGGGCGAAGCGTCTCGGTATCGCCCTCTATGGCTACGAGGGCCTCGAAGCTCTTGCTCTCGGCCGAGACGAAGGGGCTCACGGTCCGTAAGCGCCCGGCGTAGCGACGGCCCGAGGCGTCCTCTACGGCTATGGGCATGATCCCTATGCCGGCTAGGAAGGCCGCATAGTGGCGTTCGGGCACCCGTACGCGGAGGACCAGCTGCCCCAGATCCCCAATGGTGACCAGGGGGCGCTCGGGCGCGGCCAGCGCCCCGACCGAGAGATGCTTCATGAGCACGACGCCGTCCACCGGGCTCTTCACCGAGGCGTAGCCCAGCTGCAGCCTGGCCAGCTCGTACTGGGAGGCGTAGGCCTCGTACTGGGCCTTGGCCTGGTCGTAGTTCTGCTGGCTGGTCGCGGCGGCGCGGTACAGCTGGGCGACGCGCTCATAGGTAGACTTGGAAGAGAAATAGGCCGACTCGGCCTGCTTGAGCTGCAGCTCGAAACGCGCAGCGTCGATGCGGGCGATGATCTGATCCTTCTTCACGCGGCTGCCGGCGTCTACGAAGAGATCCTGGATGACCCCCGAGACTAGGGGCAGCACCGTGACCATGCTCTCCGACTCGACGTGGGCGTTCAGGCGCAGAGCCTCCGTCAGGTCGCCGCGTTCGGGGCGGGTAACGCGTACGGGTAGCGGCGGCAGGGCCGCGGCCGCCTCCGGCTTAGGCGCCAAGACGCGCAGCGCGCCGGCGGCCGCGACGATGGCGATGGGGACGAGCCAGCGGAGCGCCTTCATGCGTATATCGGCGAGCCGCGCAGGGCGCGTTCGCCGTCCTCCGTCAGGACGCCGCCGAGCACCGCGCGCAGCGAGTCGCGCAGGATGTCGAAACGGGCGAAGGGCTCGTCCTCGGGCTCGTCGATGAAGAGGAGCCCCTCGACGACGTTCACCAGGACCCAGGTCAGGCGACGCGGCTCGAAGTCCTCGCGCACGAGGCCCGCCGCGCGCGCCTGGCTGACGATGCCCTCGATGAACGCGCGGAGCTTGGCGCGGAGCGCGCGACGCACGCCCTCCTCGGGGCCGGCCTCGCGGGCGGCCGGGGGCTCGGCCCCCAGGCAGCCGCCCGAGCGGAGCTCGGCGAAGCCGCGCTCGACGATGGTGTTGAGCCGCTCGATGAAGCCCAGCGATTCGTCGCCGGCCACGAGCTCGAGCGCGGCGATGGTCCGCTCGGCCCACTGCGTCGTCGCCTCGTCGATCAGGGCGAAGCGGTTGGGGAAGTGATTGTAGACGGTCTTACGGCTGACGCCCGCCAGGTCGGCGGCGGCCTCGACGGTCAGGCGCTCGGGGCCTTGGCGCTTTAAGATGGCGCCGGCCGCTTCCAGTATGCGCGCCTTGGTTTGGTCTGACATGGGCTCTCCTCGGTCTAGGGCGGGGTGACCGGTATGGCCACTGAGCTTGCTATGGCATTACACAAATTACCCTGTAACTGTGTAATATGCCGCCCATCGTCGCATGAATCAATATTCTAGAATGAGAATTCGACTAAAATCGCGCGCGCTTGCGCACTCTACGGGATGAAGGTAGACTAGGGCCGCCCGGCGGGGCCCGCCTTCGGGGCTCCCGCGTAGCTTCGCCCGCGCGGCGCGGCGGCATACGCGCCAGGAGGATAGCCGTGAACGACGTCTCGATCAGCCTCGTCAACCTTTCCTGGACCAAGGATGCGAATATCATCATAGGCCAGTCGCACTTCATTAAGACCGTGGAGGACCTGGCCGAGATCATGGCGGCGAGCCTACCGGGAGCTAAATACGGCCTGGCCTTCAACGAGGCCTCGGGGCCCTGCCTTATACGGACCGAGGGCAACGATCCGGCGCTGATCGCCGACGCCGCGGGTTGCGCCGAGGCGACCGGCGCCGGCCATAGCTTCTACCTGGTGCTCGGCCCCGGCGCCTTCCCCATCAACGTGCTCGACCGGATCAAGGCCTGCCAGGAGGTCTGCCGCGTCTTCTGCGCTACCGCCAATCCGGTACAGGTCGTAGTAGCTAAGAGCGAGCAGGGCGCCGGCATCATGGGCGTGATCGACGGCTTCTCGCCTAAGGGCGTCGAGGGCGAGGCCGATAAGGCGGATCGCAAGGGCCTGTTACGCCGCTTCGGCTATAAATTCTGCTAAGGCGTTGCGGACGCCGACGGAGGATAGTCATGGACGTTAAGGGTTGTACGGTCGCCTTCATTGGCGCCGGCGTCATGGGCGCGAGCATGGCCGGCCACCTGGTCAAGGCCGGCGCGGCCGTCCGCGTATATACCAGGACCAAGGCCAAGGCCGACGCTCTCGTCGCCTCCGGCGCTCGATGGGCGGCCAGCCCGGCTGAGGCCGCGCGGGGCGCCCGCGTCGTCATCACCATGGTGGGCTACCCCTCCGACGTGGAGGAGGTCTATCTGGGACCGGCCGGCGTCGTCGCCGCGGCCGAGCCGGGGGCCGTGCTCATAGACGCGACCACGAGCGACCCCGCGCTGGCGGAGCGCATCGCGGCGGCCGCGGCGGCTCGCGGCCTCAAGGCCCTGGACGCCCCGGTGTCCGGGGGGGACCTAGGCGCACGTAACGCAACCTTAAGCATCATGGTCGGCGGCGACGAAGCCGCCTTTAACGAGGTCCTGCCGCTCCTACAGGTCATGGGTAAGTCCGTTATCCTGCAGGGCGGCCCTGGCGCCGGCCAACGCACCAAGATGGCCAACCAGATAGCCATCGCCGGCACCCTCATGGGCACGATCGAGGCCCTGCGCTACGCCGAGGAGGGCGGCCTAGACCCGCGCCGCGTGCTGGAAAGCATAGGCGGCGGCGCGGCCCAGAGCTGGCAGCTGGTGAACATGGCGCCGCGCATGCTCGGCGGCGACTTCGAGCCGGGATTCTACGCCAAGCACTACCTCAAGGACCTGCGCATCGCCCTGAGCTCGGCGCGCGCTTCGGGCCTGCGGCTTCCGGGCCTCGAACTGGTCGAAGGCTTCTTCGCCAAGGTCTGCGACGAGGGCCTGGGCGACAAGGGCACGCAGGCCCTGTACCTGCTCTATAAGCGCGGCCTCATCTGATGGGCGACGAAGAGGTTAGGCCGGGGCCGTATAGCCGCGAGTACGCCGCGCCGCCCGAGCTCCTCGTTACGGACGGCGAGCCCGCTTTAGGCTGCTTCGCCGGGCCGCCCGGCCGGGCCAACCTTATCGATACCGAACGGCTCTTCGGCATAAAACCGCCGCGCTGGCTCAAGCGCTGGCGGCTCAAGGAGTGGCAGGCCCTACAGCTGGGCGACGCGCGCTTCTTCATCTTTACCGCGCTCTACGACGCCCGTAGCTTCAGCCTGGCATTGTTCAGCGTCTGGGACAGGCGGGAGCGCAAGGCCTACGACTTTCGGCGCCTCCTACCGCTGCGCTCCTTCCGCTTCGGCGATAGCCTGGACGGCCGCGAGCTGTCCTACGAGCGCCGCGGCGTCTCGCTGCGATTCAAGAATGAGCTGGCCGCCGGTAGGATAGGCGTGAGCTTCGATCTATCGGCGCGGCACGCCGCCGTGCCGGTCAAGGCGGAGCTGAGCCTGGCTTACGGCCCCAAGCTCGCCGCTCCGAGCGCCGTGTGCCTGCCTCTGGGCCTGGGCCGGACTATGTATTCGACCAAGGCTCTCCTGCCGCTTGAAGGGACCCTGGAGCTGGGCGACGAACTCTTCGAGCTGAAGGGGCCCGAGGCCATCGGCGTCTTAGACGACCACAAGGGTTACTACCCGTATCAACTGCGCTACGATTGGGTGACCGGCTTCGGCGCCGACGCCAAGGGGCGGCGGATAGGCTTTAACCTGACCGACAACCAGGTGCGCGACCAGGCGCGCTACAACGAGAACGCGCTCTGGGTGAACGCCAAGCTCTATCCCCTGCCGCCGGTGAAGATTACCCGGCCCTACGGCCACGAGGGCGAATGGCATATCCAGGACGTCGAGGGACTCGTGGACTTGGTCTTCAAGCCCGAGCGCCAGAACGACCTGGTCGTCAAGGCCCTGGCGATCCGGAGCGACTACCACGGCCCCTTCGGCCGCTTCGAGGGCGCCCTACGAACGCCCGACGGCAACGAGAAGATCGACGCCAAGATCCTCTACGGCATGGGCGAGCAGAAATACTTGCGGGCGTAGAATTTGGTTGGCTCTTAGTATATACTTGTATATACGGAGGCGGCAATGCAGACGCAAATTTTCATGTCCGGCAATTCGGCGGCCGTGAGGATACCTAAAGCCTTGTGGCCGATCGAGCCGGGCTCGACGGTGGAGATCGAGCGCCGCGGCGATAGTATCGTCATTACGCCGGTGGCCGAAAGCCTTTCGGGTTTCTTGGATCTGTTGGCTGAATTCGACGAAGCCTTCATGGAAGGCGGCCGCGAAGAGGACCTCGATCGGGAGCGGGCCTGGTGAAATATATCCTCGATACGAATATCTGCATCTATCTTATGAAGCGTCAGCCGCCCGAAGTTCGGCGTAGGTTCGAGGCCCTGCGCGTCGGCGACGTCTTCATATCGGCCATTACTTTGGCCGAACTGGAGCATGGGGCCGACGCCGATCCTACGCTGGCTTCTTCGAGGCGGCGGCAGCTCGACGCCTTCCTGCGCCTCGTTCCGGCCCTGCCCTTCGACGCCGCGGCGGCTAGGCAGTACGGCCGCATACGGAACGCGAGGAAGGCGCTCGGGCGGAATCGCTTCGATACGCTGATCGCCGCCCAGGCCATGGCGAGCGGGCGCGTCCTCGTGACCAATAACGAGGTTGATTTTTCCGATATAGAAGGTCTTTCTATGGAGAACTGGGTAGCCGGCGCTTAATATCGTCCGCCGCAGGTCCCTTTCTTATATCCCCAGCTTCTCCTTGAGCCGCGCCAGCTCCTTCTCAGGCAGGCCCGCCTCCCGCCCCGAGAGCATGGCGCGCAGGGCCGAAAGCTCGTCGCTCGATAGGCGCGCGCCGCCTAAGGCGTGGCGCCTGAAGGAGGCGGTCGCCAGGGGCGCCACCTTCTCGGTCAAGCCGAGGATGACGGCGGCGTAGTCGCGTATCTCCTTCTGGGCGTGGGCGTCTAGGCGCAGGGCCAGGAAGCGGAAGAGGTTGTGCAGGTCCATCTGCCAGTACCACTCGGTGTAGAGCGACAAAGGCAGGTTGACCCGCGCTATCTCCCGCGCCAGGCCCGAGTCGACCAAGTCCTTGTACGAGGCGTAGGCGGCGCGCTGGCCGTCGCGTAGGCACGCGATGACGCGTTCGGCCTCGTCCGGCGGCAGGGGCTCGGCCTGCCGGCCCTGCTTGTTGTCCTTGCTCTGCATCGCCAGGTCGCCGGGGGCGGGGAGCCAGAACTCGTCCTTCATTACCGAATAGCGGCCGGAGATCTCGTTGACGCGGGCGGTGCGGTGGCGTATCCATTGTCGCGCGACGAAGACGGGCATCTTGATATGGAAGGTGAGGACGACCTGCTCGAAGGGGCTCGTGTGCTCGTTGCGCAGGAGGTAGTCGATGAGGCCGGCGTCCTCGCGGACGGTCTTGGTGCCCTCGCCGTAGGAGACGCGGGCGGCCTGCACGATGCGGGCGTCGCCGCCTAAGTAGTCGACGAGGCGTACGAAGCCCAGCTCGTGGACCTTGAATTCATGGTCGAGGATCGCGTCGGCCTCGGGGACGATGCAGCGCGCCATGCTATGCCTTTCCGGCTCCCGCCGCAGCGGGGAAGCCAATAAAATTGCCGTGGAAGGAGCCGACGGCCGCCGTGCCGGAGCCCGGGCCGTGGTCGTCGGAGCCGTAGGTAAGGCCGTAGCCCAGGGCCTGGGCCTCCTTCCACATGAGCTTATTCAAGGAGTCGGCCTTCTTAGGATAGGCGTAGAGTTCGAGGTAGCCCACGCCCAAGCCCTTAAGGCGTTCGAGCATGGCCCGGAGCTTGAGAGCCTCGGCCTTGATGCGCGAAGGATCGTCGTCCATGACATGGGCCGGGTGGGGTATGGAGCAATAACCGCCGTCGGCGGCCACGACGCGGCAGAGCTCCTCGACGCTGGGCTTGGGGAAGTTGGCCGGCCCTAAGAGCCCGGTCTTGAGGTAGGCTTTCTTAAATTCCTTGTAGCTCACCGACGTATCGAGGAGCCCCTCTTGGACGAGGGCGCGATGCAGGTCGGGCTTGCCGTAGCGTAGGTCGCCGACGGCGATAGGCGGGGCGAAGCCCGGCCGCGAGGCCAGCTCCCGCTCCTCGTAGCGCTCGAACGAGAGTCCCGTAGCGCCCATGAGCCTGGCGGCGCGGTCGAAGAGGCCGGCGACGATGCGCCGCCGCTCGGCCCGCACGTCGACGAGCATGGCGGCCGTCCGCTCGTAGGAGCCGCCGGGGAAGTAGGCCAGGAGCTCGCTCCGGTAGCCCGAAGGCTCGTCGACGCAGTCGATCTCCACCGCCGGCCACGAAACGAGGCCCAGCTCCGCGGCGGCGGCGCAGAATTCGGCCGAGCCGGCCAGGGTGTCGTGGTCGGTCAGCGCCGCCGCCTGGAGCCCCGCCGCCAGCGCCAGGGCGGCCAGCTGGGCCGGCCAGAGCGCCCCGTCGGAGTAGCGGCTGTGGAAGTGCATATCGGCTTTCACGATCGTAGGATACAATAGGATGGGCGCCTTGGGTAGCCGCGGGAGGGAAGATGGACGAGTACGGGCGGATTTGCGCGCCGACCTTGGTCGTGGATACGGCTAAGGTCAGGGCGAACGTCGGGCGTATGGCCGAGCGGGCGCGGCGGAACGGCGCCGCTCTGCGGCCCCACTTAAAGACGCATCAATCTGCTACCATAGGCCGCATCTTCAAAGAGGCCGGCGTCTCGGCGGGCACCGTCTCCTCGGCGGGCATGGCGGCCTACTTCGCCGACTCAGGCTGGGACGACCTGACCATCGCCTTCCCGGTCAATCTTCGGGAGCTTCCCGACTACGACGCGCTGGCCTCGCGCGTGAGGCTGGGCCTCCTCGTCGACCATCCGGACGCGGTCGCCGCGCTGGCTTCCGGCCTTACGAACCCGGTCGAGGTCTGGATCAAGGTGGACGTGGGCTCGCGGCGTTGCGGCATCCAGGCGGATCGGATAGACGCGGTCGCCGATTTAGCCGCGGCGATTACGAGGGCCGGCGGCGCAAAGGCTCGCGACGGGCGGCCGCTCCTTTCCTTGGCCGGGCTCCTCACGCACGACAGCAGGAGCTACGCCGCCTACGGCGCGGCGGAGGTCGGCGCGCTCTATCGCGAGGGGACGGGCGCTATCCTGAAGCTGCGCGACGCTCTGGCCGCGCGCGGCTTTCAGGGTCTCAAGGTCTCGGTCGGCGACACGCCCTCGGCAAGCCTGCTAGAGGACTGGCTGGGCGCGGACGAGGCCCGCCCGGGCAACTTCGCCTACTACGACCTGCAGCAGCTGGGGACGGGCGCCTGCTCCCCCGAAGAGGTCGCGGTCGCCGTGGCCTGCCCCGTGGTGGGCATCTACCCCGAGCGCGGCGAGGCCGTGGTCTACGGCGGGGCGGTGCACCTGTCCAAGCAGGCGCAGCCGCCCTCGGCCGGCCGTTTCCCCGGCGCGAGCGCCGAAGCCTCCTACGGCGGCGTCTGGCGCATGGCCGCCCCCCGCTGGGCCGGCCTTATGCCCGGCGCGTACCTGCGCGGCCTCACCCAGGAGCACGGCATCGTAAGGCTCCCGGCGGATGGGCTGTCGACCCTGCGGCTAGGCGAGCTCCTCTTCGTGTGCCCGGTGCACTCTTGCCTGGCGGCTCACGCGCTACGCGACTCTACGATATACTTATAGCCCGGGGGGCAGCTATGTTCGACTTAAACGATCGCCTACGCGACGAGATCATATTCGCCATGGAGAACCAAGAGGTCGAGTACGCGGTGGACGTCGACTCAGGCGAAGTCGTGGCCTTGGACTTGGACTACGCGGAGGACGAGCCGGGCGAGGGCCGCGAGCTCGTCGACCCGCCCTATTGGAGCTCGGGCGACGGCTTCAGGCTGATGGAGGCCTTCGCCCGCTCCGTGGGCTCGCCCGACGCCCGCGCGGCGCTCGCCGCGGCCCTGGGCCGCGGCCGCGGCGTATTCCGCGCCTTCAAGGACACCCTGGCGGCCTTCCCCGAGCTGGAGCGGACCTGGTTCGACTACAAGGACGCGGCGATGGCCAAGCGGGTGAACGAGTGGTACGACGAGCTCAGGATCGCCCGGGGCCTAGAGCGACTGGGACCGGAGCCCGAGGACGCCTCCGACCTCCTGGCCGGCGAGTTCGCCATGCGCCGCGCCGGGCGGGAGGCCTGGGCCAGCTGCCGCACGCTCTTTAGCCGCGGCCTGTCCGAGGCCTTGGACCGCTTCCCCGAGGCCTTGGTGGAATACGAGTACACGCGCATAGACCGCGAGATCCAGGACGCCGGCCACGAGGAGCTGGCCCTGTTCATGGCCGAGGCCGCCGCCGGCGCCCTGGCCGCGGTGGCCGTAGCCCGCAAGGTCTTCGTGGCCGACCGCGGCTTCGGGAAGCTCGTGTACCTCTACGTCGACCCCGAGCACCGCCGCCTGGGCCTGGGCCGCGAGCTGGCCGAGCGGGCGCGCGAGGCCTTCGCGTCTGAGGGCATCTCCCGCTTCATCGTCGACCTGGCCTTCCTGCCCGACGCCTTCGGCTCCTCGCTGGCTGGCTACGGCTACGAGTCCTTCGGTACCCGCTGGATCAGGGCCGCGGACTAGGGCCGCCGACTAGGGCCGGCGCGCGGGCTCGCCGCCCGCGCCGGGACAAATCAGCTCCCCGCGCTCTCGTAGGCCTTAAGGCCGGACTGCCAGGCCAATGAAGCGACCAAGCAGGCGGCCGCGGCGGCCAGGACCGAGCCGCCCAGGCCGAGCGCCATGCTTTCCCGTCCCAGGATGGCCGCCGCCGGATAGTAGGCGGTAAAGGCGAAGGGCAGGATGAAGCTCATGACGAAGCGCAGCGCCTTGGGAAAGACGCCCACGGGGTACATGGAGAAGTCGCCGACCTTATAGGCCATGAAGAGATAGCCCTGCGAGTTCTTGACCCAGAAGGCCAGCGAGGCCAGGGCCAGCTTGACGCCGGCGTAGATGAAGAAGCCGGCCGTCACGGCGATCGCGAGCGCCGCCAGGCGGCCGAAGCTTATGTTTAGGCCGAGCCTCCCCCAAGCTATGGCCAGCACCGCTACGCCGGCGACGAGCTCGCCGAAGCCGTCGGGCTGGAAGCGATCCGCCACCAGCTGGAAGAGCGGCGGCAGGGGGCGCAGGAGAAAGCGGTCGAACTCCCCCTTGGCCACCATGCGCCAGGCCAGGATCCAGAAGTTATCGGTCAGGACGTGGTCCAGGCCCCGCGGCAACTGGGCGAAGCCGTAAATGAAGAGGATCTCGTCGAACGACCAGCCGGCTAGCGAGGGGATGGCCGAGAAGAGGAAGCCGATGAAGGCTACGCCTAAGAGCTGGTTCCCCAGGAAGCCTAAGAAACCCATGAGGAAGTCCGCCCTATACGACATGAGCGACTTGACGTTCTGGGCGTTGTATTTTAAGTAGAGCCGTAGATAGCGCATGAGCTTCAGCCTCCGTTGATGGCCAGGCGCCGGGTCAAGCCCCGCCAGGCCGCGCCGGAGAGCGCCCTGAAGGCGAGGACCCAAGCCGCCTGCACGGCTAGGAGCCGCAGGAGCTCGGCGCCGCGCAGCATGCCCAGGAAGGCCATGGCCGGCGCGTACACGAGCGACGCGTAGGGCAGGAACTGAACGGCCTCCCGCGCCCAGACGGGGAAGAAGGCCAGGGGTATGAGCGCGCCGGAGAGGAAGTTGGCCACCACCGCCTCGAGCCGCGTGAGACCCCACATGTTGGTGGTGACCATGGCCATGAGGCCTAAGCTGAAGCGGTAGTAGAAGTTCAGGAAGAAGGCCATGGCCAGCGATAGCGCGCCTAGGGCCAGATTCGCGGCCGAGGGGAAGCGTCCCGCCGAGCCCAGGACGACGAAGACTAAAGCTAAAGCGGGTAGCCCTATGGCTATGAAGTTATAGAGCACCTCGCCCAGGTGGTCGAAGAAGATGCGGCGGCGATAATCCAGCGGCCGGGCCAGGTTCATGGCTATGGAGCCGTCCATCACCTCGTTGGCGATGACCTCGTCGGCGTTGCCGTAGATCAGGGAGCCGGCCAGCACGGTGAACAGGAGGTAGCCGACCATCTGGGGGAAGCTGAAGCCGTTGATGACGGTTCCCGCCGCGCCGCCCGCCGCCGTTCCGCCTTCGGCGGCGCCCGCCCCGGCGAAGACCGCGCGCCAGAGGAAGAAGAGGATGAGCGGTTGGGTCATGCCGCCGAGCACGTACATGAGCACCGTGGCGCGGTAGGACAGGATGCGGGCGAAGCTGTTGCGGGTGAAGGCCAGGTAGCGTCGTAGGCCGGCCATCAGATCCTCCCGGCGGCCGCGGCGGGGTCGCCCGCGACCGAGTCGCCCGCGACGACGTCGCGGCGGGCCTCGGCGTAGATGCGCTTCACGATGTCCTCGATCGGCGTCTCCTCGACGGTGTAGTCGGCGATCTCGCAGGCGGCCATGAGCGCCTGGACCACCTTGGCTATGCCCGTGGCCGACGCGTCGAAGCGCGCGACGAGCTCGTCGGCCTCCTTGCGCGCCGACGCGCCGGGGTCAAGGGCCTTGAGCGCCGCGTCCAGGGCCGCGGGGTCGAAGGAGGCGAAGCCGGCGATGTGGGCGCGGATGGTGCGGCCGCGGCCGTAGGCCGCCCGTAGCTCGGGCAAGGTGCCGTCGTAGACCTTGCGGCCGCGGTCGATCACGATGATGTGCCGGCAGAGCTCCTCGATGTCGGCCAGGTCGTGCGTGGTGAGCACGATGGTGGTGCCGTACGAGCGGTTGAGCTCCTTGACCGCGCCGCGGACGCGCTCCTTGACGATGGCGTCCAGGCCTATGGTCGGCTCGTCCAAGTAGAGCACCTTGGGTCGGTGGATGAGCGAGGCGGCCAGGTCGGCGCGCATGCGCTGGCCTAGGGAGAGCGTGCGCACCGGGCTCATCATGAACTCGTCCAGCTCGAGGACGCCGTTTAAGAAGGCCAGGCGCTCCTGGTATTCGGCCGGCTTGACCTCGTAGATGTCGCGGAGCAGTGACAGGCTCTCGCTCACCGGCAGGTCCCACCAGAGCTGGGTCCGCTGCCCGAAGACCACGCCGATCCGCGAGGCGTTGAGCATGCGGTTCTCGTAGGGTACGACGCCCGCCACGGTTACGCGGCCGGCGCTCGGCGTGAGGATGCCGGTCATCATCTTGATGGTGGTGGACTTGCCGGCGCCGTTCGCGCCGATGTAGCCGACGACCTCGCCCTCGGCTATCCTGAAGCTGACGTCGTCCACCGCGGTCGTATAGGTATACTCGCGGCTGAAGAGGCCCTTGACGGCGCCGCGGAGGCCCGGGAAGCGCTTGGGCGCTTTGAAAGTCTTGCAGAGTCCGTCTACGCGTATCATATGAGCTCCTCGCGGAGGGCGCCCGATTCCGATATCGGCCCGACCGCATAAAGCCCGCGCCTTTCGGCCGCGGGCTTTACCGGTTTATCCGCATGGCGCAGTATAGCGCGCGGCGCCGCAGCCCTGCCAGCGGAGAAAACGAGGATAGGAGATTTTTCCGGCGAGCGAGGGACTTTGCTGCGCAGGGCGGCCGCACCCGGAACGCCGCCCGCGGGTTTGGCTCGCGATTTCCGGTGGCGAGGCGGCGCGAAAGGGGCTATCGTACGGGCTATGAACACGACGAAGGTCGCCGCCGAGCAAGGCGAGCTCTTTTCAGTAGGCCCCGACGCGGCGGCCGGCCGCCTCGCGGGCGAGGGCCTACCCGCCAAAGCAGAGATGATGGACGCCTTCATGGGGCGCGACGCGAGCTACGACGGGCTCTTCTACGCCGCGGTCAGCTCGACCGGGGTCTTCTGCCGCCCGTCCTGCCCCGCTAAGAAGCCCCGGCCCGAGCGCGTCGAGTTCTACGCGACCGCGCGCGAGGCGCTCTTCGCCGGCTTCAGGCCCTGCGGGCGCTGTAAGCCCCTGGGCGGCTCGGGGCCGGGAGCCGGCGAGCCGGACTGGGCGGCGGAGCTCGTGGAACGCGTGGAGGACTACCCGACGCGGCGCGTCACGGACGCCGAGCTGTCCGCCGAGGGCCTGGACCCGGCGGCCGTACGCCGCTGGTTCAAGCGCCGCTTCGGCCTGACCTTCCAAGCCTACTGCCGCGCGCGCCGTTTGGGCGAGGCCTTCGCCGCGATCAAGGCCGGGACCGCCATCGACGACGCGGTCTTCGACCACGGCTGGGAGTCCCACTCGGCCTTCCGCGACGCCTTCTCCAAGGCCGCCGGCGCGCCGCCGGGCGCGGCGCGCGGGAGCGACTTCATACGCCTCTCCTGGATAGAGACGCCCCTCGGCCCGATGGTGGCCGGCGCGACCGAGGAGGCGATCTGCCTTCTTGAGTTCAGCGACCGGCGCATGCTGGAGGCGCAGCTCAAGACCGTGCGGGCACGCTTCGGCCTAGCGACCCTGCCGGCCTCGTCGCCGCTCCTCGAGCGACTGCGCGTCGAGCTCGACGAATACTTTAACGGGGAGAGGCGGGAGTTTAGCCTGCCCATGGCCTATCCGGGCTCCGATTTCCAGGTGAAGGTCTGGGAGGGGCTCCTCCGCATTCCCTACGGCCAGACGCGGAGCTACGGCCGGCTGGCCGCCGAGCTCGGCCTGGGGGCGGGGGCGGGCCGCGCCGTGGGCCACGCCAACGGCCTGAACCGCTTAGCCATACTCATACCCTGCCACCGCGTGATCGCCGCCGACGGTAGCCTGGGCGGCTACGGCGGCGGGCTCTGGCGCAAGCTTAGGCTCCTGGAGCGGGAGCGGGGCTAGGCGGTTCCCGCGCGGACCGCTCCGATCTCTTCGGCTCGGGAGCCCTCGCCGGCCTTTGGTATACTTGACTAATATAATCGTATTAGTACTATTCCTTATATGAGTACCGCACAAGCCCCCGAACGAATCAATGAAGCGCCCGTCCGGGGCGTAGCGACCCTGGTAAGCGCGGCCGTCGCCGCCGCCCTTGCGCTGGCCGCCTTATTAAGCGCTCCCTGGATTGCGGGGGCGGCCGCGGCCGCGCTCTCCGTCGACTTTACCCTAAGGGCGGCTGGCCGCTCCGCCTTAAGCCCCCTGGCCGGGCTTTCGGGAAGCCTACAGGGGAGCGTCTTCCGATATAAATCCCGGATGATCACGGCGCAGCCAAAGCGCTTCGCCGCGGGCATAGGCGCCTTTATGACGGCCCTAGCCGCTGGCTCTTGGCTCGCCGGCTGGGACGGCGCGCTATACGGTTCCTTGGCGGCGCTCCTACTATTCTCGTTCCTGGAGGCGGCCTTCCGCTTCTGCGCCGGCTGTAAGATGTTCGCGCTGCTCGTACGGCTCGGCCTCCTCCGCGAGGATGTTTGCTACGACTGCGTGTTCCCAGGCGGTGAGGGGATCTAGGCCCGGGATCTTGGGCTACCCCGCTTCGCGGCGTCCGCGCCGCGGGGTAGCGCCGCCTCTTGAGGGCGTTCAAGACCATAGCCACGGGGCGAAATAGGCGCCGCGAACGGGGACCTTGGGCCAGCGATCGCAGCGGAAACGCGCCTAGGCGCGTTGGAGCGGAGAGCGCGATCGGCGCCCGCGCCGGTGCGGAGCGGCGGGGAGGGCGCTCCGTGCCTACTGAGCCGCGACTTCGTCGCGCCGAGGCCCCCTAAAAGCAAATGAAAAAACTAAGCCGCGAAGGTCTCGATGGCCAGCTTGGCCACGAGGGCCAGGCCGATGAGCACGAAGACGGGGCGGATGACGCGGGCGCCGTTCTTGATGGCGACGCGCGCGCCTACCCAGGCGCCGGCGACCATGGCGGCGGCCATGGGGACGCCCGCCGGGTACATGATCTTGCCGCCCAGGGCGAAGAGCGCTAGGGACACGACGTTGCTCGTAAAATTGAGGACCTTGGCGTTGCCGGCGGCCACGGTGAAGTCGAAGCCGTAGGCGCGGATGAAGGTGAAGATGAGGAAACTGCCGGTGCCCGGGCCGAAGAAGCCGTCGTAGAAGCCCAAGGCGAAGGCGAAGGCCATACCGAAGCCCACGCGCCCGGCGGAGAGGCCCTTGAAGGCGTCGCGCTCGCCGAAGTCGCGCTTGAGCGCGCTGTACACGGCGACGGCCAGGACCATGACGATGATGAGGGCGTTCAGGACGCGCTCGTCCAAGGCCAGCGCGCTGCGGACGCCCAAGGCGGCGCCCAGGGCGGTGCAGGGTATCTGCCAGCGCACGAGGCGCCAGGCCAACTTGCCCGAGAGGGCGAAGCGCAGGCTGCTCGTGGACGAGCTGAAGGTATTGGCGAACTTGTTGGTGCCCAAGGCCATGTGGGGCGGGACGCCCGCGGCCACGATGGCCGGGAGGCTTATGAGGCCGCCGCCGCCGGCTATGGCGTCGACCGCCGAGGCCACGAAGCCGGCGACGGTCAGGAAGGCGATGGTGCCGAGTTCCATGGTGCGGATCCTTCTGATGGTGGATGGGCGTCGGCGCCGCGGCGGCCGCCGGGAAACCGGGCGGCCCGGGGCCGTCGCGGGCGGCTAGAGCGTGCCCTTGTACATGCCGCCGTCGACGGTGAGGGCGACGCCGGTAATATACGACGAGGCGGGGGAGAGGAGGAAGACGGCCGCGCGGGCGAATTCCTCGGGCCGGGCCATGCGCCCTAGGGGGCAGTCGGCCATCTGCAGGGCGAGCTCCGCCTCGACGCTCGTGCCCTTGGCCTTGGCGCGGGCGGCCAGGAGCTCGCCCACGCGCTCGGTCTCGGTCCAGCCCGGCAGGATGGAGTTGCAGCGTATGCCCTCGGGGCCGAGCTCGTTGGATAGGCTCTTCATGAGGCCGACCGCGGCGGCGCGCACGCTGTTGGACAGGATGAGCTTGGGCACGGGCTGCTTGACGGCGTAGGAGGTGACGGCCAAGACGCTGGCGGCCTTGGAGGCGCGTAGGTAGGGCAGGGCGGCGCGCGTAAGGCGGACGGCGGAGAGGAAGGACAGCTCAACGGCTCGCTGCCAGGCCGCGTCGTCCAGCTCGTCGAAGGCCGCCGGCGGGGGGCCGCCGGCGTTGCAGACGAGGAGGTCCAGGCCGTCGAGCGCCTCGGCCGCTCGCTCGACGAGCTCGGCCGCGGCGGCCGGCTTGGCCAGGTCGGCCGGCAGGGCGTAGGCTCCTATGCCCGCGGCTGCGGCCTCCAATCGGGCCCGGTCGCGGCCGTTGATCGCGACCTTAGCGCCTTCGGCCGCCAGGAGCTCGGCGGTCGCGAAGCCTAAACCCTTGGACGCCCCGGTTACGAGGGCGCACAGGCCCTTGAGCCCTAGGTCCATATCACACCCCCATCATGTCGGCTAAGAGGCTATCGACGTCGGCCTGGTCCATGTCCGACTTGCGTTCGTAGGCCAGCTCCTGGTTGGCGGCGCGGAGCTTGCGCAGGAGGCCGTAGACCACCACGAGGAGCAGCTTGTTGCCGGCCGCCGGCTTGGCCTTGATGAAGGCGCCGAGCTCCTCGCGGTGCAGGCGCAGGAAGACGGCGTCGGAGGCGCAGGCGACGCTGGCGGTCCGCTTGACCTTGAGGAACATGCCCGCCTCGCCGAAGACGTCGCCCTGGCCTAGGCTGCACATGTACACGTCCTTGCAGCCCTCGCCCTCGCAGACCTGCACGCTGACGGTGCCGTCGAGCACGGCGTAGAGATAGGGGTCGCGCTCGCCCTCGCGGACGACGAGCTCGCCCTCGGCGGCCCGTACGACGGCGGCCTTGTCCATGAGCGCGGCCAGCTCCGCCGGCTCCATATACCTGAACAGGAGTATGCCCTTGGCGCGATCGCGCCAGGCGGCTTTATCGGCGATCTCATCCATAAGGTATAGCTTAGGGCCGGATCGGCGGGGATGCAAGAGCGTAAAAAAAACGCCGCGGACGAGGCCGCGGCGCTCTGCGTATCGGTCGCCCCTTGCGCGGGCGCCGGGCTAGCTTCTTCGTTTAGAAGCCGGCCTCGATGGAGAGGAGCTCCACGACGAACACGAGGGTGCTGTAGGGCGGTATGACGCCGCCGGCGCCCTCGGGGCCGTAGGCCAGGGCGGAGGGGATCCAGAACTTGAACTTGGAGCCCACGGGCATGAGCTGTATGCCCTCGGTCCAGCCGTCGATGACCTGGTCCAGGGGGAAGACGGCCGGCTCGCCGTGCTGGGCGGAGCTGTCGAAGACCTGGCCGTCGGCGAAGCTGCCCTCGTACTCGACCTTGACGATGTCGGCGGCGACGGGCTTAGGCCCGGAGCCCATGGAGATGACCTCGTACTGCAGGCCGCTGGCGGTGGTCACGACGCCGGCCTTCTTGGCGTTCTCGGCCAGGAAGGCTACTTCCTTGGCCTCGTTCTCCTTATTGGCCTTCTCCATGGCGGTGAAGATGGCGGTCTGGATGATCTGGTTGGCTTGGTCGGCGCTCATCTTGGACTTACCCTCGGCCATCTGGTCCTTGACGCCGAGGAGGAAGACGTCGAGGTCGATGTCGACCTGGGTTTCCTTGATGCTGTTGCCGATGGCCACGCCGAAGGCGTAGCTGGCGTCGGCCTTGCTGGGCTCGAGGACCGAATTCTCGCCGGGGCCCTTGTAGGATACGCAGGAGGCGGCGAGGGCGGCGGCGGCCAGGGCCGCGATGGCTATCTTCTTCATAATACCGTCCGTTACGGGATGCTGCCGGCGCGCTCGATGGTTCGGTGCGCCGGGCTCCGCGTTCGGCGCGGCGAGCCCGGTCGCGCGCGGCGCCGGGGCCCCGCTACGGGGGCCGAGACCCATAGTACGGCATAAGGGCCGCGGGGTACAAGGCGGCCGGGGGCGCGGTACGGCCCGCCGGCCTAGGGCGGCGGCGCTTCGGCCTTAAGCCTTACCGA
>CALKWG010000456.1 GCA_938004315.1 uncultured Spirochaetaceae bacterium | reverse complement strand
ACCACCGAGATCTACACTCTTTCCCTACACGACGCTCTTCCGATCTTGGGGTGCTAACTATTTTCAATTACCCCCCAGCCAGGGGTGGGTTTTTTGGGATAAGCGCCAGCGAGCTTTTTCTTTGGCTGACGGCGAGCTTGCGTGGACGTCTTTTGATAAAGCCTTGCGTGTTTTTGATTATTCAAGGGCAGAAGCACTGCAAGATGGTAAAATCCACCCCACCCAAAAACCCGTCGCCCTCTACAAGTGGCTTTTATCACGTTACGCCAAGCCCGGCGACCGCATCCTCGACACTCACGGCGGATCAGGCTCAATCTGCATCGCCTGCCACGATCTAGGCTTCGACCTAACCTGGATGGAGCTTGACGCCGACTATTACAAAGCCGCCTGCGAGCGATACCAGGCCCATGCCGCGCAGGGCCAGCTGTTTGAGCCGACGCCCGCCCCCGCGTACAATCAAGCAACTCTTGAGGGCTTGCTATAGCCGCCCGATTGTTGTAATATGTCTAAAGGAGGACGCAATGGCGCAAGGTAGGCCCACGAAGTACAGCCAAGAAATGCATGACCGATACTGCGCTATGGCCGAGCAGGGCGCCACGGAGTCGGAAATTGCCGCGGCGCTTGGCGTCAATACGGACACGCTCTACGAGTGGGCGAGCAAGCACCCGATTTTTTCCGAGGCAAGAAAAGCGGCGCGGGACAAAGCCAACGATCACGTCGAGGCCGCCCTGTTCAAGATGGCCACCGGGCTCAAGCACCGCGTCGTGAAGCCCATGGAAGTCAAGGACGGCGACGGCGTGTCGCATATTGAGCTCGTCGAGTACGAGGAGCGCCTGCCGCCGAACCCGACCAGTATGATTTTCTGGCTCAAGAACCGGCGCCCGGACAGGTGGCGCGACAAGCAAGAGCTTGAGGTCGATTCGACCGTCGAGATAAAACACAGTTTCGACCCCGAAGGAGTATAAGATGACCTACGGTATCGTACTATTGGGCGCCTGCACGGCGGCGCTCATCTATCTGCTCTACGGCTTCGCGCTCTTCGCCATACGGAGCAAGCGCGAGGCCAAGGCCGCCCCGGCCGGCGTCAAGGTTCATGCCGGCGGCGTGCTCTTCGTCGAGGGCTCCAAGACCTACTACACCATGCCCAACGGCCAGCGGCGCAAGATCGCGGACAAGCCGCTCGACCTGTCGCCCGGGTCGGCCGACATGGTTCAGTTCACGGCGGTGCTCAACAAGGCTTACGCCGAGCACCAGGCCGAGAAGGATGAAGAGAACAAGCGGATGGTCCGGACCATGCACCAAGTAGCCTATGACGCTATGGGCGTAGAATATAACAAGGATGACCCAGGGCTGAACCATCCGGAAACTCCGGATAGTTCCCAAGCAAACAAGCCAAGGAAGGCCGCCCGTGCGTAAGTTCCTCACCTCGCTCCGCTTTTGGATCGGCGCCATTCGGCAGCCCAAGCGGCTAGAGCTGACGCAGGGCCAGGCCGAGTACGTCGAACAGCTATTCTTAAGCGGCGCCGCCCCGGACGAGATCGGCCGCGCGATGGACAAGATGTACGGCCGCAAGACCTGGGCTTATTTCAAGGTTCCGGGCCAGGGCGGCGGCTTCGAGTTCGCCGAGACGGTCGATTACGAGATCGACGGCCTAGAGTACCTCCGGGCCGCGATGGTCAAGCTTGGGGCTATAGTCGTCCGCAAAGACGCGGACGGCAAGCTATACGACTACTACCAAGGCGATCATGCCATGGTCAAGAAGCTGGCCGGGATAGCCGCAACGGCGCCCGTGCCCGAGAGAAGGAGCTAAGCTATGCCGATGTATCGCAGGAAGCCGGAAGAGTGGCGCCAGGCCGCCGAAGAGACGCGCGTTGACATTGCGCACTGGGCCGGGCTGGACGAGGATGACGTAAAGGTCGGTAACTACTACGACCGCACCGGCCGGGAATTAACACCGGCCGAGTTTGACGCAAGATTTGAGGAGGCCGAATAATGGGACGACCCCGCAAGGGAGAGCCCGCCGCCGATGAGGTGGCCGTGGTAGACGAGATGCCGATGCCCAAGGGCGAAAAGCTCAAGGCGTGCCCGCGCTGCGGCGAGGACAAGGCCCGCGCGTTTGCGGATAGCCATGGCCTATGGCGTTGCGCCTGCCCCAGCTGCGGCTTTTGGGACTCGGTAGTCTCTTACACCGAGGACGCGGCCAAGAAGAGCTGGCAGAAAGCCGGCGGCCCGAGCCAGGAAGGCCATAACGGCGAGTAATGACGATCCAGAGCCAGGTCAAGCTCACCGCTGACCAAGAGCGGGCGATGGCGCTTGTCAAGCAAGGCAGGCGCCATACGCTTTTATACGGGGGCAGCCGGTCGGGCAAGACGTTCCTGCTTGTCCTCATTATCGTCCTCCGCGCGCTGCGCTTCCCTGGCTCGCGGCATCTGATCTACCGGCTCCGGCTTAAAGACGCGATTCAATCGATCTGGCTTGAGACCCTGCCCAAGGTGCTAGAGCTGTTCCCCGGGCTCCGCAAGGTGCTGCGCTCCAACGAGACGCGCCATGTCCTGGAGTTCCCCAATGGCGCGGAAATATGGGTCGCCGGCGTTGACGACGCGCGCAGCGAAGATAGCGTACTCGGCAAGGAGTACGCGACCATTTACGCCAACGAGGCGTCGCAGATTCCTTACCTGACGCATTGGAAAGTACGTACCCGCCTAGCGCAGCGCGTCCCCGGCTGCACCGCGCGCGAGTTCATCGACCTGAACCCGACTACAAAAGCCCATTGGACATTCCGCGAGTTTGTCGAGAAGATCGACCCGGTTCATAGCAAGCCCGGCGACCGCCGGCCTCTGCCCGACCCGGACGAGTACGTCTATACGCAGCTGAACCCCGGCGGCAACGTCGAGAACATCGACCAGCACTACCTCGCGGCCCTGGCCCACGCCCCGGACTCGATGCGGCGGCGGTTCTACCTGGGCGAGTACGCCGACGACGACGGGCTTCTCGTGTTTCCTTTGCCGCCTAGCTCGCTGTTTATCGGCTCCGAGTTTGACGCCTGGGCGCGCGAGGTTGGCCCCGAAAACATCCGCTTCGTCGGCGGGCTTGATCTTGGCTTCGAGGACGCGGACGGCTTTGCCATTATCGCCTACGTCCCGAGCATCCGCGACAACCGACCCAAGCCCCGCGACGAGCTAGAAGCCGCGCGCATGGGCCACCGGCCGGATATGCCTATGCCGCAAGGCGCAAGCAAGCGCTGGATTGTCTACGAGTACAAGGCTAGGCGAACGGGCTTAACCGAGCTGGCGCAGGCCATCGGCGCGGGGCTACGCTGGGCCGAGGATAAGGCACAGGCGATCGGCATGACCGATCACAAGGTGCTGATCTACTCGGACACGGGCGGCGGCGGGGCTAAGATGGTCTACGACCTCCGCGCGACGCACAAGCTCCCCGTAACGGCGGCGTACAAGCGCGACAAGGCCGCGGCGATCGAGATGCTCCAAGACGAGGTCAAGGCCGGCCGGCTCATGGTACCCGCCGATGGGGCCTTCTCCCAAGAGTGCGAAGCCATTGTATGGACTAAGGACGCCGACACCGGCGAAGTCGTCCGCGTGATCGATGACAAGCAGTACCACCCGGACATCATGGATGCGATACAGATCGGAAGAGCACACGTCTGAACTCCAGTCACCGAATACGATCT
>CALKWG010000455.1 GCA_938004315.1 uncultured Spirochaetaceae bacterium | reverse complement strand
TTCGGCGCCAAGCAGGACATCGTCGTGGAGGACCTGGCCGGCTACCTGGCCTGGACCACCGGCCGGGACGTGTTCTTCCGCTACGACCGGCACGAGGAATTCGCCGCGAGCCGTACCCGCCATACCATGGAGGTGACGGTCAAGCTCGGCGCTAAGAAAGACGGCCGCCTGACCGCCGTGCTCATGCGACTGGACGCCGACACCGGGCCTTACGGCCAGCACTGCCTGACCGTGCCCATGAACGCCATCAGTAAGAGCCTCCCGCTCATACTCTGCGACAACGCCCGCTTCGAAGTGAAGAGCTACTACACCGACCTCTCGCCGGCAGGCGCCTACCAGGGCTACGGCGCTCCTAAGGGCTCCTTCGCCCTGCAGACCGCCTTGGCGGAGCTGGCCGCGGAGCTCGGCATGGACCAGCTCGAGCTCATCGAGAAGAACCGCGTGCGCTCGGGCAGCCGCATCGAGATCCTCCGCTCCCTGGGCGAGGGGCGGCCCGGCCAGCCGGTCACCTTAGGCGAATGCGGCCTGGGCGAGATGATACGCCGCGGCCGCGAAGCCTTCGCCTGGGATAAGCCCAAGCCCAAGGCGGCCGACTACGGCCTTGGCCCCGAATGGAAGATCGGCCGCGGCGCGGTCATCATCCAGCAGGGCTCGGGCCTCCCCGGCCTAGACGCGGCCAACGCCGAGCTTAGGCTCCTGGCCGACGGCACCCTCCTCATGCTCTCAGGCGGCGCCGACTTAGGCACGGGCCTCGATACGGTCACCGCCAAGGCGGCGGCCGAGATCTTAGGCCTGGACATGCAGGACGTCACCGTGATCTCGGGCGACACCGACATCACCCCCTTCGACAAAGGCGCCTACGCCAGCTCGGGTACCTATTTCTCGGGCAACGCGGCCGTACGAGCCGCCGAGGACCTAAGGGATAAGTGCATCAAGGTGGCCTCGCAGGTCTTAGGCGAAGCGGAGTCGGACCTGCGTATCGTCCCGCACGGGATCATCAAGGGTAAGCGCGGCGAGATCACCCTGGCCAAGCTCGCGCACCTGTCCATCCAAGGCGAGGGCCACCACGAGCTCGTCGGGCACGGCAGCTTCAAGACCGACCACGCCGCCTTCCCCTACGGCGCACACTTCGCCCAGGCCGCGGTCAACGAGCGCACCGGCGAAGTTAGGCTCCTACGCTTCCATGCCTACCAGGACTGCGGCACGCCCATCAACCCGGCCCTGGCCATGGGTCAGATCTACGGCGGCGTCATGAAGGCCGTCGGCCACTCGCTCTATGAGGAGTTATTGTACGATAACGAAGGCAAACCGCTCAACACTTCGTTCCTAGACTATAAGATCCCCTCGGTTTTCGAGCTGCCCGACGACTTCAAGGTGGAGCTCGTGCCCGTGGCGGACGAGGTCGGCCCCTTCGGGGGCAAGAGCGTCTCGGAGATCGCGCTCAACGGCGCCGCGCCGGCCATCTCCATCGCGATACACGACGCCGTGGGCGCCTGGTGCCGCGAGTGGCCGTTCACGCC
>CALKWG010000454.1 GCA_938004315.1 uncultured Spirochaetaceae bacterium | reverse complement strand
TCCAGCCGTTCATGGTCTCCAAGGCGGCGACGAAGCGCTCGCGGGTCAGGTCCTTACCGGTGCGGTTGAGGCCCTCGACGAAAATCTCGGCGGCGATGAGGCCGGCCACCGCGTAGGCGTTGGGCACCTCGCCGGGGAAGCTCGCCTGGTAGACTTTCATAAAATGGGCGTTCTGGTCGGCGAAGTCTACGTCCACCCAGGCCAGGCTCTCGACGCCCGCGGCCGCCTCGGCGCCGGCGACGGCGGCGAAGGTCGGGTCGGCGTTGGAATAGGTCAGGAGGTAGTGCTGGGTCCTCATGCCGAGGGCCTTGGCCTGCTTGACGAAGTTGCCGGACTGGGGGCCGAAGAGCATCACGTAGACCGCGTCGACGCGGGCCTGGATAAGCCGGGCGATGTTGGCCGAGAAGTCGGTGGCGTTGACCTCGACGGGGATCTCCGCGGCCAGGGTCTGGCCGCGGGCGGCCATGGCGGCCTTCACCGAGGCGAGCGCCTCCTTGCCGTCGTCCACGTTGCGGTAGATGATGCCGATGCGCTGGGCCTTCTTGTTCTCGACTAGGTAGCGGACGGCGACCGCGCCTTCGGTGGTGTAGTTGGGCTGGACGCCGAAGACGTAGCGCTTCGGCGGGATGGTCAGGGCGCCCATGCCGGCGGCTTGGTAGACGTAGGGCACCTTCTGAGCCTCGATATAGTCCATGATGGCCAGATTACCAGGCGTGCCTAAGCCGGCGACCATGGCGAAGACCTTGTCGGACTCGACCAGGCGCTTGACCTCGACCACGGTGTTGGACGGGTTGAAGCCGTCGTCGGCCACGATCAGGTTGATCTTCCTGCCATGGACGCCTCCCTGGGCGTTAACCCAGTTGAAGTAGGCGTCCAGGCCCTTCTTAACCGGCCCGCCGATGAAGGCGATCGGGCCGGACAGGGCTTGGAAGCTGCCGATCTTGATCTCGGCGGCGGTGACGCCGTTGGTATTGCCGGGGTTCGCCTGGGCGAACGCGAGCGTAGCGGCCAGGATCAGCGCTACGGCTACGGTGAATTTCTTCATCTCATGCCTCCTTAAGACATGGCGGCGGCGCTAGGCGCCCCGCTCTATACCGTCGCGACCCGCTAAGCGCGCCGCGTTAGGAACCTATTCGACGTAGGGCCCCCAGCGCACGACGCTGGCTGCCCAAACGAAACCCAGGCCGGCGCCGACGAGCACCGCGTTCATGCCGTCCTTGAGCCTCCCGGCCTTGACGCCGAGCTCGAGGGACAACACTTGATCGTTTTGGCCGACGTGGCCGTACTCATCCAAGTAGGTCGTCATATCCTCGCCCAGTCCGAGCTCCGCTAGGACGGCGTCATGGGCGCTCTTCTTAAAATGCAGGATGGCCAGGTAGCCGATATCACGACGCGCAAGGCCGCCCGAGAGAGCCAAGGCGTCGTCTATTACGGCGTAGAAATTAGGCAGGGTCTTCTCGCCTAGCTTGGCCTTGAAGGCCGGCTCGTCGGGGACGACGAAATGGGCGCGCTTAAGGTCGCCTTCGGCCGGCGGCCAAGCCTTACTACCCAAGGCGGGCACCACGCAGTCCAAGCTAAGGGAGCCATCGCCGCGGAAGGCCGAGCCCAGGACGGCGTTCTTGCCGGCGTTCTTCTTAAGCACGAGGGCCGAGCCGGCCGAGCCGATATCCATCATGAAGCGCGTTGAGGGCTCGGCCAGATCGATGAGATCGTTGTTGCGATAGCCCGAGACGAGGAGCACGGTCTTAAGGTCGGCGCGCGCCAGCATCATCGACTTGGCCACGTCCAGGGCGGCCATCATCGACCCGCACATGGCTTCCATATCGAAGCTCCAGGCCTTGTTCGCGCCCAGTTCATGCGCGACGTACAGGCCGGCGAGCCAACAGGGATGGTCTTTATGCTGAGCGCCGCACCAGAGCACCAGATCGAGCTCGGCGGGGTCTACGGCCGCGGCCGCGAGGGCCCTCTTGGCCGCCTTGACGCCCATGACGGCGGTGGTATCGTCGGGGCCGGCTACGGGCTTAGATTTCACGCCGAATTTGAGGGATATGACGTCCTCCGGAACGCCCGTTAGCTGGGATAGCTCCGCGGCGCTCATTCTCGTGTCGGGCACGTAGGTCCCCATGCCGACGATACCGATATGCATGCTCGAATCCTTATTAGTGAATCATCTCTCAATATACCTATGGCTTAGTTTCAGCCATTCGTCAAGGGAAATTTCATTCCGCTATGCCATTTTTCTCGTTCACGACCTAGCGAAGGCGATGCCGGGAGCCTTGCCCATAGGAAAATCATCGGCGGCCTGAGTAATTTTCCTTGCGTATCGGCCTTAACAGCCATATACTACGCGGGCGAGATGAATCATCTCTCACTATTCTTGAGAAACGGCAGGCA
>CALKWG010000453.1 GCA_938004315.1 uncultured Spirochaetaceae bacterium | reverse complement strand
AGTTCGTCGTCGCCGTGCTCATGACCGTATTCCATAAATCGATCGTCGAGGCCACTAAGATCATGCTCGACGTGCATAAGAAGGGCCGCGGCGTCGTGGGCGTCTACAGCTACGACATAGCGAGTACCAAGATACAGAGGGTGCATACGATGGCGAGGGAGAACGGCTTCCCGCTCCGCTGCACCATGGAGAAGGCGTAAGGGTATATGAAGGTTAGCCAGCAGGTTCAAGCCATATTCAACGCGGCGTACAACGAGGCCAAGCTTCGGGGGCACGAGTACCTGACCCCCGAGCACATCCTCTACGCCTCGCTCTCGTTCGAGCAGGTCAGGTCCATACTGGCGGCCTGCGACGCCGACTTAGAGCACCTGAAGCAGGGCATGGAGGCCTACTTCGAGCAGAAGATCCCCGCGGTCAAGGACCAGGAGCCCATACAGACGGCCGGCTTCCAGAGCGTCATCGAGCGGGCCGTGCTGCAGTCCCAGGGCTCGGGCAAAAGCGAGGTCGGCATACCGGAGGTTCTCGTATCGCTCTTCGACGAGGAGCGCAACTACTCGGCCTACTACCTGCGTAAATCGGGCGTGAACCGCCTGCACCTGCTCGAGGTGATCAGCCACGGCCTGGAGGAGGGCGAGACCGGCTTCACGCGCGACGAGGGCGGCGCGGCCGGAGCCGAACGCGGCCCGTTCAGCCCGCCCGAGGACGAGGACGACGAGGACGAAGGCGGCCCTCGCGCCAAACAGCGCGGCACGGTCCGCCAGGGCGCCCTCGAGCGTTTCACTAGCGACCTGACCAAGCTGGCCCGCGAGGGCAAGCTGGAGCCGGTCATCGGCCGCGAGGCGGAGATCGAGCGCACCGTGCAGGTGCTGTGCCGGCGCCTCAAGAACAACCCCATCCACGTGGGCGACGCCGGCGTGGGCAAGACCGCCATCACCGAGGGCTTAGCGCAGCGCATCGTCGCCGGCCAGGTGCCGCCCAAGCTCCGCGACTACGCCGTCTACAGCCTGGATATGGGCTCGCTCATCGCCGGCACCAAGTTCCGCGGCGACTTCGAGGAGCGCATCAAGCGGGTGGTCGACGAGCTCCTTAAAAAAGAGAAAGTCATACTCTTCATCGACGAGATACACACCATCGTCGGGGCGGGCTCCGTGACCGGCGGCTCCATGGACGCGTCCAATCTCCTAAAGCCGGCGCTCACCAGCGGGCGCCTGCGCTGCATAGGTTCGACCACCTACGACGAGTACAACAAATTCTTCGACAAGGACCGCGCCCTGTCGCGCCGCTTCCAGAAGATCGACATCGTCGAGCC
>CALKWG010000452.1 GCA_938004315.1 uncultured Spirochaetaceae bacterium | reverse complement strand
GCTAGGCTAGAGGAGCCTCATGTCCCGGAAAATCTACCTCGGCAACCTGAACTACGCCACCATCGAGCAGAGCCTGCGCGAGCTCCTCGGACGCTACGGCGAGCTCCGCTCGGTGGAGCTCGGGGTAGATCCCCTGAACGGCGCGCCGCGCGGCTTCGCCTTCGCCGAATTCGCCGACGAAGGCGCGGCCGAGGCGGCCATAGCGGCCTTGAACGGCGCCGATTTCGAGGGCCGCAAGCTCAGGGTGAACGCCGCCCAGGAACGCGCCCCGCGCCCGCGGCGCGGATAGGCTCGGCTAAGCCCCCTCGGGGCCCGAGAGGCAGAGCGCGTCGAGGATCGTCTTAAATCGTTCCGGCAAGGGAGCCTCGAAGCGGCTCGGCTCCTCCCGTCCCGGCAGGCGTATGGCCAGGCGCCAGGCGTGGAGCATGAGGCTCGCCCGGAGAAAGCGGCTGTCCTTGCGGCCGTAGATCGGGTCGCCCAGGATGGGGCAGCCCAGCTGCTTGCAATGGACCCGGAGCTGGTGCGTACGCCCGGTCTTGGGCGACAGCGCCAGGAGGGCGTAGCCGCACGCGGAGCCGAGCACCTTCCAGTCGCTCACGGCGCGCTTACCCACCCCTTCCGCCGAGGGGGCGAAGCGCTTCCGGTCGCGGGGGTCGCGCGCAAGCCAGCCGTCTACGCGGCCGCGGTCCTCGCGCGGCCGCCCCTGCGTTATCGCCAAATAGAGCTTCCTAGCGCTACGGTCGCGGAATTGGGCGGCCAAGAAGTCCTGGGCGGCCGCCGTCCCGGCCGCGATGATGAGCCCCGAGGTGTCCTTGTCCAGGCGGTGCACGATGCCCGCCCGCGCGGGGGCCGTTCCTTGGCTAGGGTCGCCGGCTGCGCCGCTTTCGCCGACGGCGGCGGCGCCCCGCGCCCGCATGCGCCAGAGGAGGCCGTTCGCCAAGGTGCCGCTCCAGTTGCCGTGGGCCGGGTGGGTCACCATGCCCTGGGCCTTGTCGACGACGACGACCTCGTCGTCCTCGTACAGGACAACCAGCGGGAGCTCCTGGGCGACGGTCGCCCCGCCCTCCTCCTCCTTAACGCGGACGAGGAAGCGGTCGCCGGCGGCCACCGGCTTAGAGAGCTTCACGACCTTGCCGTTCACGAAGGCCGCCTCGACGCGCGACTTGAGCTGGCTGCGGCTCAGGAGGCCGGCGACCTCGGACAGGTATCGGTCTAAGCGAAGGGACCCTTCCGCCTCGACCGTTCCAGAAAACTCAGGCATAGCCGATCCTCGCCTCCTTGCGCTTTACCGCGCCGCCGTTCCCCGTCTATACTGACGGCGGCGGCCAGTATAGGCCGAACGGGCACCATTTGAGGAGTAGCGCGTGATTTGGAGGAGCTGGCCAGTCCCGAGGAACGAAGGCACCGCCGTGCACCGGACCGGCGGCGCGACCCTGTGCGTATCCATAGAGCAGGCCGGCGACGGCGACGTCCTGGCCGCGCTCGTACGCTACGCCGAAGACGATGCGCCCGGGGCGCGTCGCGCGGCCCAACTGGTCCTACCGCCCCTGGACGACCCCGCCTGGTCGCGTTACTACTCGGGCAAGGCCGACCACTATGAGCTCGAGCCCGGCTACCCGGACATCCCGGTCTGCGTCCGCCTGCACGAGCCTTTTAGGCTCCCGCCCGGCGCTGACCTGCGGGGCTGGATCTTCTCACACCTCGAGGCCAAGCTTAAGGTCAGCCACGCGATCGCCGGGACCTTCCCGCTTAAGAAACCTTTTAAGACCCTGTACGGCTCGCCGGACGCCGGCGTCATCTGCCGCTTCGACGAGGCCGACTTCCTTGCCTCGGACGAGCCGGCCACCGCCGCCCTGCACGAGGACCCGAGCCTCGTCGCCCACCCGGTACGGCTACGCAACTCCTCTTCCGATCCGGTGCTGGTGGAGGAGCTGTGCATTTACGGCGAGCAGCTCTCGGTCTTCGGGGTCGGCCGCCACATGCAGAGCGAGCGCTTGCTTTTCGTGTTCAATAGCTCCGGCGTGAGGATGAGCCTGGAGGGCCAGGGCGCCTTGCCCCCCGGCGCCAAGCTCCTGTCCCGGCCGACCGTATCGGGAGAGGAGCGCTTTATCGAGCGCTCCTTCGAGCTCTTCAAGGCTATTACGAGGCTATAAGATGGATGAAGCGAACGTCATCGCCGAGGGCTCGGCGAACGAGGCCGCGTCGAACGGCGGACTATTGGCTCTCTTACCGCAGGACGGCATCCTAGGCCGGCTCTTCACCATGGACGCGGCGCTCACGGCGATTCGAGTCATCGTAGCCATCGTCCTCGGGGCCGTCGTCGTAGGCGTCATCGTGACCCTGATCCGCCGGGTCACGGCCAAGCGCATGGACGCGCGCACGAGCGGCCTCATCGTCAAGGTAAGCCAGTACCTGGGCCTGGCCCTCATCGCCGTCAACGCCCTGGACGCGGCCAAGGTCAACCTCTCGGGGCTCCTCGGGGCCGCGGGCATAGCCGGCATCGCCTTGGGCTTCGCGGCCCAGACCTCGGTATCGAACTTCATAAGCGGCTTCTTCCTCGTGTCCGAGAAGACCTTCTCCGTCGGCGACGTCATCACCATCGAGGGCTCGACCGGCGTGGTCTACTCGGTGGACGCCCTGTCCATCAAGCTCCGCAGCTTCGACAACCAACTCATACGCATCCCCAACGAGACCCTTATCAAGACCAGGGTGACCAACATCACGCGCTTCCCCGCCAGGCGGCTTAACATCAACCTAGTCGTCACCTACGATACCGACCTGGATCGCCTGCGCGCCGCGCTCATGGAGCTGGCCTCGGCCAACCAATTCGTCCTACGGAAGCCCGAGCCCCTCTACATGGTCCAGCGCTTCGGGGACAACGGCGTAGAGCTGCTCTTCGGCGTCTGGCTGGCCAAGGAGGACTGGGTGAACGGCAACAATAGCGTGCTAGCCGACATCAAGCGCCGCTTCGAGGCCGAGGGCATCGAGTTCGCCCTCCCCGCGAGGACGGTCCATTCTAAAGCCGCGACGGCGCCGAGGGCTAAGCAGAGGGCGGCCGCCAAGTCCTAAGGGCCATCGGTTTCCGTTGACGGCCGGCGGCGCATGGCGTATCTTGATGAGCCGCGGGGCAAGCTCCCGCATACGAAGGAGACAGCATGGATAAAGAGAACGCCCTGTCGAAGGTGAGCCTCTTCGCGAATCTAGACCAGAAATTCATCCGGGGCATCGCGCAGATCGCCACGGAAAAGAGCTTCCAGCCCGGCGACGCCCTCATGAAGCAGAACGAGGACGGCATCGGCCTGTTCATCATCCTGCGCGGCAAGGTGAAGGTGGAGAAGACCGATCAGTCGGGCCGCATGGTCGAGATCGCCTCGAACGGCCCCGGCGACATCCTGGGCGAATTCGCCGTGCTGGACGGCGCCAAGCGCAGCGCCACCGTCACCGCCGTCGAGCCCACCACCTGCCTCGTGCTGGCCGCCTGGGAGTTCACCTCCTTCATGAAGGCCCACCCCGAGGTAGCCATCGATATCCTACCTATCGTGGTCAGGAAGTTCCGCGAGACCAACGACGCCCTGATCGGCATGTCGGGAGTCCGCGTCTAATTCGATAGCCTTGACGGGGGCCGGCGGCGCCGGCCCCGTCTCTCGTTAAGCGCCGAAGTCCCAGGCGGCCCAGGCCGCCTCCGGACGGAAGGCGGCCGCGCCGCCCTCGACCACGAGCTCGGCGGCCCCGAAGGCCGGGTTCCCCGCTTCGTTCGGGTGCGGCAGGGCTACGCAGGCCATGCCGGCGGCTTTAGCCGCCGCTACGCCGGGGCGCGAGTCCTCGAGCACCAAGCACGACGACGGCTCTACCCCCAGCCGCCGAGCCGCTTCCAAGAAGATATCGGGCGCCGGCTTGCCGCGCGGCACCTCCGTCGCCGACACCACCGCCCCGAAGAGCTCGTAGAGCCCGGCGGCCGCGAGGCTAGCCCGGATCACGGCCGGCGTCGAGCCCGAGGCCAGCGCCGCCGGCAGCCCTCGGCGCTTGAGCTCTACGATAAAGTCCCGAACTCCCCCGTAAACCGGTAGGCCGCTAGCCGCCTCGCGCAGGTAGTACTCGTCCTTCAAGCGTAGGCGCTCGTCCAAGGGCAGGGCGTTGAAGGCGCTCGATGGGTGCCGCGCCTCCAGCTCCTTGAAGAAATCCACGGCGCCGCGGCCGACCATCGAGCGGTTGAACTCCTCGTCGTACTCGATGCCCCAGGAGGCTAGGAAGGCGCGGTCGCTCTTAAAGTAGGCCGGCTCGCTGTCGAGTATCGTGCCGTCCATGTCGAAGATGACGGCTTTAACGCGGCCGAAGGGCTTGGGGCTAGCGTCGAAAGCTCGCATCAGTCGGCGACCTCGTCGCCCGCGGCGCTCTCCTTCGGCCGCCCGGCTTGAGAGCCGCGGCGGCGAGCCGCCAGGCCGAAGAGCCGCCTTAAGAGCCCTAAGCCCCCGAAGCACAGCCACCAGAGCGCCGCCGCCAAGAGGAGGCCGGGTACGCCGTAAATGATAAGGCCTACGATGACGAGCAGGGCGACGCGGGCCGCCTGCCCCAGCCCCTGAAAGAGCCTGGCCAGGGCCTGGCCCAGGCTGGGCCGCGACGGGTCGACGGCCGACTCGGGCTTCAGGTACAGCGAGAGGGTGGCGAGCTCTATGCGCTTGGAAAGGTCGCGGAAGCTGCCTTCCAGCCATTCGATCTCGCGCATCGTATCGGAGAGGCTGCGCTCCACGGCCAGGATCTCCTCCAAGCGGTCGGCCTTGGCTAAATAAGAGCGGTAGCGCTCCTCGAGGAGCCGCAGGTTGCGTAGGCGCCCCTCCAGGTCGAAGAACTGATCGGTGACGTCCTGGGCGCTCAGGCTGCGCGA
>CALKWG010000451.1 GCA_938004315.1 uncultured Spirochaetaceae bacterium | reverse complement strand
ACCACCGAGATCTACACTCTTTCCCTACACGACGCTCTTCCGATCTAGGCTTCCCCCTACTCGTGGCGGCCTGGGCCACGCCGGTCTACATAGGCGCGCCGCTGTGGCGCTTCCTCCTGCACGGCGTCGCCGGCGAGTCCGCCTTCAAGGCGTTAAGCGGCATAAGCCTGAATCTCATGACCGACAGGCTAGGCGCCTTCGTCGCCACGGCCTTCGTCTCGGCGTGGTTCAGGCTGCCCCAGGCGACCTTCCTGATACTGGCCGCCGCGGGGAGGTCGCGCCGCGCCATGGACGAGGCGGCTGCCCTCGACGGCGCCGGGCCCGCCGCGCTGGCCTTCAGCGTGCGCCTGCCGGCCATGGCCGGCGCCCTCGCCGCGGTCGCCGCGATGGAGCTCCTCTCGGCCTTCAAGGAATTTACCGTGCCCTACCTCCTGACGGCCGGGGGGCCGCCCCTCCTCATGGGCGTGACGGAGCGCGGCGTCGTCGGCGCCACGACCACCTTGGAGATATATCTCTATGACATGTTCTCTTCCTACGCCGACCGCGGCGTGCTCGCGGCGTATTCGGTGGCGCTCTCGACCGTCATGTGGGTCGGCGCGGGCCTAGCCTTCGCCATGCGGCGGCGCGCGACGGCAAGCCGAGGCGCGGCAGGCCGTTCGCGGCCGTTTTTATCGTCGCGCCCGCCCGCGGCGCGCGGCGTCGGCTACGTGCCGGGGCGCGTCGCCGACCTGGGTTTCGGCGCATGGTCGCTAAGCGGCGCCCTCGTCTTGGCGCTATCGGTAGCCGCCCTGGCCTGGTGCATACTATGGATGGCCTTCTCGGGGCTATCGGTCGCCTTCGTCGACTCGTTCTTCCCCGCCTACCCCTCGGTCGAAGGCTTCGCCCTCTCGTTCGGCGCCGACGGCGTCATGCGGAACTTCATGAATACCGCCTGGGTATCCGCCTGGGCGGCCCTGATCACCGTAGCCGTCGCCTTTCCGGCGGCGGCCTGGCTCGCCGAGCGGCCGGCTTCCAGGACGATCATGGCCTTCGCCCTGCTCCAGGCGCTCTCGAGCGCCGGCGGCGTGCACTCGCTCATACCCCTCTACGAACTCTGGCGGCGGACCGGGCTCCTAGGCGGTTACGTGCCGGTCGTCCTCATCTACGTCTACCATTCCGCCCCGACCGCGCTTTTAGCGCTGGCCACCTTCCTGCGCGATCAGCCCAAGAGCCTACGGGACGCGGCGCGGCTCGAGGGCTTGGGACCGACGGCCTGGGCGGCGCGCATCCTCCTGCCGCTGGCCCTGCCGGCCATAGGCGCCGCGGCCATGCTCGCTTTCTTGTCCGCATGGAACGGCTTCCTAGCACCCTTAATCTTCCTCGACGACGATAGTAAATACACGATAGCTATCCGGCTACACTCGTACGTCGGCTCCATAGCCAGCGGGGCGCCAAAATGGAACCGTTTCGCCGCCGTTTCGATCGCGAACGTCGCCCTGGTCGGAGCCCTTTTCTGGCGCTTTAAGCGTCCCCTATCCGGCTCCGCCTTGGCCGAGCACGCCGAGGACTGAGGCGAGCGGCGGATCCGGGGCTCCCGGCCGAGCCCGCGGCAAGGCGTTAGCTACGGCGGCGCGGCGTTAGCAAAGGCGGCGCGGGACTTAGGGGCGACGTCGATCCGGATAAACGCCGTTCCTCTCGGTCAGGCGCGGATCGATGAGCGGCCGCAAGAACGCCTCCATGCCGTTCGCCTTGATGACGAGCAGGGCCTGAAGCCGCCTGCCCAGGAGCCCCTCGGGGAAGCCCTGACGCTCGAACCACAGCACGTAGGCCTCGGGCAGGTCGATGAGCAGGCGCCCTTCGTATTTGCCGAAGGGCATGGTCGCGTTAGCCAGGCCCAGGAGGAAATCAGGGTCAAGTTCCGGGCTCGTCGCGTCGCCGAGCCCGGCGGCGGTATCGGCCTGCGGATCGCGGCTCGTCCGCCCGGCCGGCCCATCCTCCCAGCCTTCGGGAGCCTTCTCCTCCCAGGATGCCAGGGACTCGGCCACGCGTTTCTTAAAATCCATGCTCGCATCCTGATCCAATACACTCGCCCCTACGGCGCCCCCGCGGAGCCGGGCCGGTCATCCCCCGCCTCCGGGCGCTCAATACCGCCCCTTACCGAAGAGCAGCCGTCCTATGGCCTTGAAGGGCCGGCCGTTGCACAGGTCTAGGATGAAGCCGGCCGACCGGAAGCTCAGCTTGCCCCCGCTCATCAGCACCAGGGAGCGGAAGGGCATTTCTACCACCGAGCGCATGACCATGGCGATCAGGGCCTCGTCGCCGCTCTGGGCGAAGTCCTTGGTGAAGGTCTTGACTACCGCGTTCAAGACCAGGCGTCCGAGCCGCGTTCGGGCGACCTGGCCCAGGGTGCTGTTCCAGGTGAACGGACGCGCGGGGGCGGGCGGCGGCAGGGGGCGTCCCAGCAGAGCCTCGAAGTCGGCGTCCGAGACGCGATGGGCGCCGCCCACGCGGACATCGCGATAGGCCGGGATAGCGTCGGCCGGGGAGACCGCGTCCGCGCCCCCGTCGGCGAGCGCCCCGACCGCGCCGCCTGAGGCGCCGAGCCTGGCCGCCCAGCGAGATGAAGCCAGCTCAACGCGCGCGGACAGCCGTATATCGCGCGACGAGGCGCCGACGCGGATTTCGTAGGCGCCCGGCTCGACCTGCCAGGAGCCGCTAACGCGATCCCAATACGAAAAGGATCGCGCGTCCAGCTCGAAGGTAGCCTCGGCCGACGCCCCGGCCTCCAGGCGCAGCTTCGTGAAGCCCTTGAGCTCCTGGAACGGTTTATAGGCCGACGACTCGGGGTCTCGGACGTAGAGCTGAACGACTTCTGAACCGGCACGATCGCCGGTATTGGTCACGCGGCAACGGACGCTAAGCCGCCCGGCGTCGATATCGAAGCCGGGCGATACGGATCGCGCCGCCTCGCCCTCTACGACGAGCCCGTCGTAGCTGAAGCTCGTATAGGAGAGGCCGTGGCCGAAGGGATAAAGCGGCGCGACGCCGGCGCTGTCATGGTAGCGGTAGCCGATGTAGAGCCCCTCGCGGTACTCGACGCGCTCGGGCGTGCCGGGGAAGTAGGCGCGCGAGGGCGTATCGTCGAGCTTGACCGGGAAGGTCTCGGCCAGCTTTCCCGAAGGGTTCACAAGGCCGTACAGAACCCGGGCGATGGCGCCGCCGCCGGC
>CALKWG010000450.1 GCA_938004315.1 uncultured Spirochaetaceae bacterium | reverse complement strand
TTGCCGCCCGAACCGAGCTTCGACCCGGCCTACCGCCGCGCGCCGCGCCGCGAGATAGCCCTGAACGCCGAACAGGAGGCCCTGTCCCTACGGAACGCCCTACGCTATATCCCCGAGCGCTTCCACGAGCGCCTGGCCCCGGAGTTCTTGAACGAGCTCAGGACCCGCGGCCGCATCTACGGCTACCGCTTCAGGCCGGCGGGCGCTCTAAAGGGGCGGCCGGTGGACGAGTACCGCGGCGCCTGCCTGGAGGGCAAGGCCTTCCAGGTGATGATCGACAACAACCTGGATTTCGACATCGCCCTATATCCCTACGAGCTCGTCACCTACGGCGAGACCGGCCAGGTCTGCCAAAACTGGATGCAGTACCGGCTCATCAAGAGCTACCTCGAGGCCTTAGACCGCGAGAACACCCTGGTTATCGAGAGCGGCCACCCCCTGGGGCTCTTCAAGAGCCATCCCCTGGCGCCGCGCGTGATCATCACGAACGGCCTCATGATAGGCATGTTCGATAACCTGAAGGACTTCAACCACGCGGCGGCGCTCGGCGTGGCCAACTACGGGCAGATGACCGCCGGCGGCTGGATGTACATAGGCCCGCAGGGCATCGTTCACGGCACCTTTAACACCCTCCTCAACGCCGGGCGCCTAAAGCTCGGCGTGCCGCAGGACGGCGACCTAAAAGGCAAGCTCTTCATCTCCTCGGGCCTAGGCGGCATGTCCGGGGCCCAGGGCAAGGCCGCGGTCATAGCCGGCGCCGCCTCCATCATCGCGGAGGTGGACGGAAGCCGCGTGAAGACCCGCCACGGGCAGGGCTGGGTGGACTGCGTCGAGACGACGGTCGAGGGCGCCTTCTCCCGCGCCATGAAGGCCAGGGACGAGGGCCGGCCGATCGCGGTGGCCTACGAGGGCAACGTCGTGGAGCTCCTGGAGCACGCCATAGCCAAGGGCCTGCGCGTCGACCTGTTGTCCGACCAGACCAGCTGCCACGCCGCCTACGAGGGCGGCTACTGCCCGGCGGGCCTGGGCTTCGACGAGCGCACGCGGCTCCTTAAGGAGGACCCCGCTCGCTTTAGGGCCTTGGTCGACGCGGGGCTCAAGCGCCACTTCGAGGCGATCAAGAAGCTGTCTGCCGCGGGCACCTATTTCTTCGACTACGGCAACAGCTTCTTAAAGGCCGTCTACGACGCGGGCGTCCGCGAGGTCTCCAAGAACGGCGTCGACGAGAAGGACGGCTTCATCTTCCCCAGCTACGTTGAGGACATCCTGGGACCCGAGCTCTTCGACTACGGCTACGGCCCCTTCCGCTGGGTCTGCCTCTCGGGCAAGGACGAGGACCTGCGTAGGACCGACGCGGCCGCCATGGCCTGTATCGACCCGAGCCGGCGCGGCCAGGACCGCGACAACTGGGCCTGGATTCGCGACGCGGAAAAGAACCGCCTGGTCGTGGGCACCAAGGCGCGCATCCTCTACCAGGACGCGATGGGCCGCACGAAGATTGCGCTCAAGTTCAACGACATGGTCAGGAGGGGCGAGATCGGCCCGGTCATGCTCGGCCGCGACCACCACGATTGCGGCGGCACGGACAGCCCCTTCCGCGAGACCTCGAACATCAAGGACGGCTCGAACGTGATGGCGGACATGGCGGTGCAGAACTTCGCCGGCGACGCGGCGCGCGGCATGAGCCTCATAGCCTTGCATAACGGCGGCGGCGTGGGCATCGGCAAGAGCGTGAACGGCGGCTTCGGCATGGTGCTCGACGGCTCGGAGCGGGTCGACGCTATCCTGGGCATGGCCATGCCCTGGGACGTGATGGGCGGCGTGGCCCGACGCGCCTGGGCGCGCAACGAGCACGCGATGGAGACCTGCGCCGAGTATAACGACCGTTACGCCGCCTACGGCCACGTCACGCTGCCCTACCTGGTGGACGACGGGCTCGTTAGGAGGACGCTGAAGGGCTAGCCGGCCGGCTCGCCGCGGCCGCGCCCCGGTCGGCCCGTCGGGCGCCGCCGATCCCGCCCGCCGCTATCGTGAACCCCCATTCAAAAAAAGCGATAGGGTCGCTGGCCGGCGCTTTCGTTATTCATTATGTTTTTGTGACGCGATAGGAGGCGGCAGATCGGAAGAGCACACGTCTGAACTCCAGTCACCGAATACGATC
>CALKWG010000449.1 GCA_938004315.1 uncultured Spirochaetaceae bacterium | reverse complement strand
GGCGTCGATGAAGGCCTTGGTGAGGGGGCTTTCGCCGGGTTGCTCGGCCAAGGCGGCCTGCGCGGGGGTGATGTCCGGATAGGCCATCCTGGCCAGCTCGTAGGCGACCCAGGCGTAGGCTCGGGCGTCGGCCCGGGGCACGCGTTCGGAGGCGGCGGCTAGTTCGAGCGCCTGGGCCAACGAAGCGGGGGAGCCCATGAGGATGAGCCGCTCGATGCGGTCGCGCTCGGCCTGGGCCGTGCCTACGGCGGGGCCGACGGCTAAGGAAACCCCGGGTGCCTCCGGGGGCTGGCTTACGCAGGAGGATGCCGCCAAGGCGGCGCATAAGACGAGGAGGGGGCCCGCCGAGCCTCGGCGCGCCCGAAGGATCATCACGGCCCCCCTGCTTTCCCGGATTCGGCCGGCGGCTCGCCGGCGGCGGATGCGTGATCGCCGTCGCGGGCCGCCGCGGCGCCGCGCGACCGGCCGAAGAGCCAGACGACGAAGAGCACGAGGCCCGCGGCCACGAACATGCCCGGCCACCAACGCGCGAGGAAGGTCCTGAACGGGAGCGTGCTGAAGCCGAAGGAGAACACGGAGAGGAAAGCGCCGAGCAGGGCGATGGATACGGCGGGGACGAGGAATACCGGCTTAGCCTCCCCGTATCGTACGAAGCCCTGCGGCACCATGGCCAGGCCGGCGGCCACGGCGTAGAGCGGCCAGTAGTCGGCTACCGCGATCTCGGCGAGCGCGGCCACGAGGTTGACGATGGCCGCGAGGGCTACGAAGGTGCCCAGGAACACGCCGTTGGACAGCCGGCGCTTCGCCGATACATTATACATATATAACACTGCTAACAAGAAGATGACGAGCGGCCAGAGCCGATACGGGCGGTCGGTCAGCCCGGTCGTCAGGATCAGCGTACCGGTGCCGGCGACGATGAGTACGAGCGAAAGTATGAAGTACAGGTGGCGTCGGTCTTTGTGGGTCGGCATGTCGTAAAGTCCCTCGGCTTCTATTGTAGCCATTCCGGCTCGCCTTGCCAACGTTTTTAGCCCCATGTTATAGTCCGAACGATGCGATTCGCCCCACAAGCCGCCGTTTTTTTGGCCGCCCTCGCCGCGGCGTCGTGCTCGTCGCCCAGGGATTACTACCTAAGCGGGCCGAAGGCGAACGGCGAGTCGCTCAGGCTGCTCTTCGGCCTCCTGGACGCGTCCGAGGGATCGGAGGAGGAGCGTTTCGCGGTCATCCAGAAGCTGGCCGCGGACATGGGCGCCCGGGAGGATTACGGGCGGCTGACGACCCTCCTGTCCGAGGAGGTCCGATCGCGGCCCGACGGTCCCTACAACGCGATGCACCTCCTGACCATCGCGTGGGCCCACTCGCGCCAAGGCGCCGAGGCGGTGGCCATCCGGTACTACGAGCGCATCCTGAAGAACTACGCCGACCTCATCGTCAACGGCGAATCCATACATTACGCCTGCCTGCGCCGCCTCCTCGCGCTCGAGGACGACCCTGAGCGCCGCATCGAATACCGCCGGGAGCTCATCGCCCGGTTCCCCGACAAGATAGACCTGGGCGCCGAGCTCTTCCTCATGGGAACGGAGCACGAGCAGTTGGGCGAGTGGGACGCCGCGCTGGACGCCTACCGGCGCTTCCTCCCGGCCTTCGCCGCCGAGGTGCCCGGCCGCCCCGACGCGGTGCGCTACGCCCGCACCTTCATCGACCTGGCCACGATACCCAAGACCTGGACCTACGAGAGCCTGGATAGGTTGGTCGAGGTGGTCAAGCAGGCCTTGGCTACGGGCAACACGCGCGCCCTGTCGCGGCTCCGGGCGGGCGTGGGCTTCTTCGCCATGGACTGGCATCAGGACCTGGATTCGGGCAACTCCCAGGTGCTCTTCGACTTCGGCGTCTTCATGTCCGGCGGCCGCATCTTCTTCTCCGACGCGCTCGACCCGTCCTCGAACGCCCAAGAGGCCTTCCTGCGCACCTGGGGTTGGACCGAGCGCATCTCTATTTGGTACCTCTACTTCCGCAAGGTGAACTTCCCCGCGGACCCCGAGGTGCATGGGCGGTGGGAATGGGCCGGCATCTACTTCGGCGAGAAGCTTCAATAAGGGCGCGGCATACGGCGGCGGCGTTCGCGCTCTGCCTGGCCGTCGCGCCGGCGGTCGCCGACCCGGCGCTCGCCGACCCGGCGCTCGCCGACCGGCCGCTCCGCTCCGATCAGGCGGCGGCCGAAGCCGTCCCCTCGCTGCGCCATCACGCCGGCCCCGAGCGCTACGCCCTGCCCATGCCCTTCGGCGAGCCTCAGTTCGAACGTTTCCGCGAGCTGTACCTGAGCCCCGGCGGCTCCTCCTGGATCCGGGCGGTGCAACGCCGCTCGGAGCCCTACGCCGCCTTCGTGATGGAGCGCATACGCTTCTACGGCCTTCCCGAGGAGCTGTTCTACCTGCCGTTCATCGAATCGGAATACCTGCCTAAGGCCGTCAGCAAGTCCGGCGCCACGGGGCTCTGGCAGTTCATGCGCAACAGCATAGCCGGCTATAATATGCGCATCGACGACTGGGTGGACGAGCGGCGCGACTTCATGAAGAGCACCGACGGCGCCCTGCGCAAGCTCCAGTGGAACTACGATCGCTTCGGCGACTGGCTCCTGGCTATAGCGGCCTACAACTGCGGCGCCGGCGCCATGGACCGGGCCATAGCCGCGGCCGGCGGCGTCCGCGACTATTGGGTCCTACGGGAGCGCCAGCTCATACCAGCCGAGACCCGGAGCTACGTGCCGAAGTTCCTGGCCGTGGCCTGGGTAGCCATGCACGCCGGCCGCAACGGCATCGACCTGGGATGGCCCGAGCCGGCCCAATGGGCTACCGTGAAGGTAGACAGGCCGGTGGACTTGGGCATGCTGGCGGAGGCGGCCGGCATGGACGCCGACGCGCTGAAGCGCGCCAACGCCGAGCTCCTCTACGGCATAACGCCGCCGGACCGGCCGCACCTTATTAAGCTCCCCCCCGACCGCGCCGAGGCGGCGGCGGCGGCCATCGCCTCGCGCGAGCGCCTGGTGAACGTCTATATGCACAAGGTGCAGTCGGGCGACACGGTCTCGGCCTTGGCCAGGCACTACGGGGTTACCGTAGCCATGATCGCTAAGCTCAATCCCGGCCTGAACCCCGACAGGATACGGCTGGGGCAGAGCATCGCCATACCGGCCTTCAAGGACGTCGGGCCCTATAGCGCGGCCAAACGGCCGCACGACGAGCTTCGCTGGGGCGGCAGCCACGTCGTCGCCAAGGGCGACACGCTCTGGAGCATCTCGCTGGCCTACGGCGTACAGCCTGAGCTCCTGGCGGAGAAGAACGGCATGAACCTGAACGGCGTCTTGCGCGAAGGCGCGACGCTGAACGTGCCGATACTAGAGTGATGAGCCGGTCAATACGACGACGCATATCGAAACTCGCCTTGGTCCTAGGCTCGGCGCTCGCCTTGGCCGCGCCCGCCGGCGCCCAGGACGCGCTCTACCGCTCGGCCATGCGCTTCAGCGCGACGCTCGATTGGGTAAGCGGCGAGCTCGTCGCCGAGCTCAGCCTGGACCTAGTAGCCGCCGGTCTGCGCCTGCCTTCCGGCCGGGCGGAGGCCGAGCGGGCGGTCGAACGCCTGGCGCCGGTCCTAGCCGAGCCCGAGCTTCTCAAGATCACCCTAGATTCGTACCGCAACGTGGGCGACGGCTTGGCGGCGGGGATGATCGAGCAGGCGGCCTTCCACGATTACCTCGAGGGAGGCCGGCGCGTCCGCTCGGCGCTGAGCCGCGACCTGCGCTTCTACGAGGCGCGCTACGCCTGGAGCTTGGGCTCGCTCGCGGGGCTCTTCGCCGGCCACGGGCGGGCATCCGAGGCGCCTCCGGCCATAGGCTTCACGCCGAGCCGCCCTTACACCGGCATCGTGATCTATCTAAGCGGCGCCCTTCCCGTACGCGGCGAGCGGCGCGAGGAGCGGGCGGCTCCCGCCGTCCTACCTAAGCTCTGGGACGATCGCATGAACCTGATCTTCGAGCAATCGAGGATGGAGCCCGGCGCGGCGACGTCCGCGCTCCCGGTCGCCTACGCGTTCGGCGTGGACGACCCCGCCATCGAACGGCGGGCCGGCGCCGACCCGCTGCGCATCATGGCCACCGGCGTCTTCGGGAGCCTGCGCACCGACCCGGTCATAGCGCGCGAAGACGCCCTCCGCATACTCTCGGAGGGCGCCAACCGCGAGCTCCTGCGCCAAGGCAAGCTCGTCTTCGTATTTATCGACTAGCGCTCAGCGAGCATCATACGCGCGAAGACCTTGGCGTCCCCTATGATGTTCTCTATCTTGGCGTACTCGTTGGGAGCGTGCATGGTCTCGTCCTGACGGCTCCACACGACGCAGGGGAAGCCGGCCTTGCGCAGGTACGCGCCGACGGTGCCGCCGCCGATGCCCACCGCCTTGCCTTTGACGCCGTAGGTCTTCTCGACCGCGCGGGCTAAGAGCGTCACGACCGGCGCATCCGTCGGGGTGGCGGGGCTCTCGTTCTCCTGCACGATCTCGTAGTTAAAGTTAACGCGGTACTTCTTGCCCACCTCGTCCATGCGCTTTCGGCATTCATCGACCACGTATTTCACCGAATACTGCGGCAGCACGCGCATGTCCAGATAGAAGGTATCGGCGGCGGGCACGGTGTTGATGTTGGGGACGTTGGCGTCCTTCTTAGTCGGGGTAATCGTCGAGCGCGGCGGGTCGAAGATGGGGTCGCGGTCGGTGAAGACCTCGTCCTCCATGCGATGCAGTACCAGGGCCAGCTCGCAGTTGGCTAGGAAGGCGTTGGCGCCGTCGTCGGGCCGCGAGGCGTGGCATTGCTTGCCATGGGCGGTAACCTTAAGCCAGCAGATGTTCTTCTCCGCCGTCTCTATCTCGCTGCCGTCGGGCTTACCGCCGTCGGGGATGATGATGAGGTCGTCCTTCTCGAAGAGCGAACGATTGGCCAGGAGCCACTGGATGCCGTAGACCGAGCCGAACTCCTCGTCGGCGACGAAGAGGAGCTTTACGTCATGCTCGGGGACGACGCCGTTCTCGACCAGGGCCAGGGCGGCGAAGACCGACGAGACGAGGCCCTGCTGGTTGTCCTCGACGCCGCGGCCGTAGATGCGGCCGCCTCTGACCGTGGCCTTGAAGGGCTCGGTCTCCCACAGCGAGCGGTCGCCCTCGGGCACCACATCGGTATGGGCCATGACCCAGAGCCGCTTGCCCGGTTTCTTGCCCTTGATCGTGGCTACCAGGTTGGGCCGCTTCTTATCGCTGACGCGCTCGTCGGGCGCGTCGTGGCGCTCTATATCGACGATGCCGCGCTTCTTGAGCCAGGCTTCCAGGGCCAGGGCCTTCTTCCACTCGCCATCGCCGCCGGACTCGGGCGCCAGGGCGGGGATGGCGGTCAGGAGCTCCTCGAGCTCGATCACGCCGGGCTCGGCCTTATCCAGGTACGCTAGTACCGTATCGATGCTATCCATGATGTACCTCCTTTAGGTAGACGGAAAGCGAACGCTCAGGCGCCGCCGGCCTTGAAGCGCGGCGGCCCGCTCATCAAGCGCCGTAGCCGGCGTTGCGGTAGGCCTTCCAACTGCTCGATACCAGGGTATCGACGTCGGAGAGCTTGGCCTCCCAGCCAAGGAGCTCGCGGGCCAGAGCCGAGCTGGCCACGAGCTTGGCCGGGTCACCGGGGCGGCGCGCGACGACGGTCGCCGGCACGCTCTTGCCGGTGAGTCGGCGGGCGGCTTCCAGGATCTCGAAGACCGAGAGCCCGTCCTCCGAGCCTAAGTTGACCGCCAGGCTCGGCGCGCCGCCGGCCAGGCGCTCCAGGGCCGCGGCATGGGCGACCGCCAGGTCGCTCACATGCACGTAATCGCGCACGCCGGTGCCGTCCTTGGTGGGGTAGTCGTCGCCGAAGACCTTAAGCTCCGGCCGTATGCCGGCGGCGGCCTCCATGATCACCGGCAGAAGGTTGGCCGGGTTGCGCTCAAGGCCTTTCACGCGGCCCTGAGGATCGTAGCCGGCGGCGTTGAAGTAGCGTAGCGCCGCGTAGCGAAGGCCCTTAAGCTTGTCGTACCAGGCCAGGACGCGCTCGATCTCGAGCTTCGTAAAGCCGTAGAAGTTCTCGGGGTTCTTGGGGTGGCTCTCGTCGATGGGCAGGTACTCAGGCTCGCCGTACACCGCCGCGGAGCTAGAGAAGGCCAGGATCTTGACGCCGGCCTCGACCAGGGCGTTTAGGATGTTGATGGTGCCGGCGATGTTGTTGACGGCGTACTTGCCCGGGTCCAGCATGGACTCGCCGGCGGCCTTGAAGGCCGCCAGGTGCACCGCGGCGTCGAAGCCGGCCGCCAGGGCGGCCTTGAGCTCGTCGGGGCGCATGATGTCGCCCTGTACGAAGGCGCAGCCCTCGTGCAGGTTCTCGCGGACGCCGCTTGAGAGGTTGTCGAAGACCGTGACGCTATGGCCGCGCTCCTTGAGCTCCAGGGCGACGTGGCTGCCTATATAGCCGGCGCCGCCTATGACTAGGACCTTCATACGTTCTGCTCCGTTCCGCGCCGCGGGGGCTTAGCTTAAGCGGCGCCGTATCTCCAGAAAGGACGGGAGCTCCGCGATAAAGCTCCCGACTAAGGCGGGCTCGAACTGGCCGCCGGACTGGCCCTCAATATAGGCTACCGCGGCGTCGACCGTCCAGGCGGCGCGGTAGACCCGGTCGTTGGTCAGCGCGTCGAAGACGTCGGCCAGCGCCGCGATGCGCGCGTAGGGATGTATGGCTTCGCCGGCGAGCCCGGCGGGGTAGCCGGTACCGTCCCAGCGCTCGTGGTGCTGCCTGGCTATGGCGGCGGCGGCCACGAAGAGCTCCCGGCCGCTGAAGGCCAGCATGTCGCCGCCCTGCGACGCGTGGGTCTTCATGAGCTCGTACTCGTCGGCCGAGAGCGAGCCGGGCTTATTGAGCACCTGATCGGGTATGGCCACCTTGCCTATGTCGTGCACGGCGCTGGCCGTGGCCACGAGCTCGGCCTCGGCCTCGCCCCGGCCCGAGAGCAGGGCCAGGAGCCTGGCGAACTCCGACACGCGCTGCACGTGGTAGCCGGTCTCCTTGGAGCGCCGCTCGATGAT
>CALKWG010000448.1 GCA_938004315.1 uncultured Spirochaetaceae bacterium | reverse complement strand
CTAGCGCATCATGCCGGCGAGCTCGCCGGCCGAGACGAGCTCGAGGTAATACAGCCTATCCAGCGATCCCCGCTCCTCCGCCTGCCTCATCTTAAAGACTCGATACGCGATCATGCGCGCCGTAGGCGGGGGCAGGGGGAGCGGCCGCCCGTTCATATCCACTAGTTCATTCATCCGTAGGCTCCGCTCGCATTCCTGCCGTTCGCCGTCGGGGTATACCAGCCAGTTCGTCTCTATCGTCATGGCCGGATTGTAGGACGACCCCGCCGATTAAAGCAAGTCGATCGCGTTTTACCCCTGGTGCTATACGGATGTGTAGCTGAATCTGCTAAAAATGATTCTGTCGAGTTATTTTGATGTAATCGGCTTCGTTGACAAGGTGGGCCGTTGGGGTAGTATATAGTCGATATGTGGGAGAAAGTGGGAGAAAAAGGGAAGTAGTGGATGGATTTAGTAACGGGCGAGTTCAGGAACACCCTCGACGACAAAGGACGGCTGTCGCTCCCCGCCAAGCTGCGGAACGGCCTCGATACGAACGTCCTCGTCGTCACCCAGGGCCTGGACAAGTGCTTGTGGGTCTTTACCCCCGAGCGCTGGGCCGCGGTCTCGAATCAGATCTTCAGCACGACGAGCCTTTTCCACCAGCAGGCGCGCATAATCCAGCGCCGCATCATCGCTCCCGCCCAGGAAGTAGAGATCGACAAGGCCGGCCGCGTAGCCGTGCCGCAGAGCCTCAGGGAATACGCGTCCCTGTCCAAGGATTGCATCGTGCTCGGCATAGCCAATCGCTTGGAGCTGTGGGACGCGGATTCGTATAAGGCATGGCTGGACGCCACGGAGGCCGATTTCGCCTCCGCGGCCGAGGCCTTGAATATCCAGAACCTGTAAGGGAGCCGGGGTGGAAGCGCTACACGTGCCGGTCATGCTGCGCGAGACCCTCGAGTATCTCGTGCCGCCCGCGGAGGGCTGCCTGATGATCGACGCGACCCAGGGTTTGGCGGGGCATTCGCTGGCCTTCCTGGAGCGCTATCCCGGCTTGCGGGTCTTGGGCGTCGACGCCGACCCCGAGATGCAGGCCATGGCCAAGGAGCGGCTCAGGCCCTACGAGGGGCGGACCAGCTTCTACGCCGGTTTTTTTGACGAGTTCTTTAAGGATTTCCGGGGCGATAAGGAGCGCCCGGGCTTAATCCTCTTCGATTTCGGCGTCTCTATGTACCATTTTCGCGAGGCGAGGCGGGGATTCAGCCTCCAGGCCGACGAGGCCCTGGATATGCGCTTGAATCCTTTAACTGGGAGGACCGCTTCTGATCTCGTGAACGAATTGGAACCGACGGAGCTGGCCAAGATCCTAGGGGACTATGGGGAGGAGCCGTTCGCGCGCGCCATAGCGGGAGCTATTGTACGCGAGCGCAAGGCGGCCCGCATCGATTCAGCCAAGCGGCTGGCCGAGATCATACGCTCGGCCGTGCCGTCGAAGTTGCGCTACGGGCGGATACACCCGGCCACGCGCAGCTTCCAGGCGCTGCGCATCGCGGTGAACGACGAGCTCGGGCGGATAGCCCGGGCCCTGGAGCTCGCCGTCGATTGCCTGGCGCCCGGCGGGATCCTGGGGGCCATCAGCTTCCATTCCCTCGAAGACCGCATCGTGAAGCTCGCCTTCAAGGAGCGGGCCGTGCGCGTGCCGCGCGACAAGTATAGGAAGGAAGATGCCGTGCCGATACCTTTAAACGAGGGGAAGCGCGGCGTCATCGTCCTAACTAAGCGCCCGGTGGAGCCGGCCGAGGACGAGGTCGCGGAGAATCCCGCCTCGCGGAGCGCCAAGTTCCGCGCGGTACGGGCCGCCGACTAACGCCCGACATCCGGAAGGTGAACCGATGAAGCGCTTCGTAGCCCTGTGCATGCTCCTCTCCATCCCCCTCGTCCTGATCCTGGCCGTGGCCCAGAGCGGGCGCTATCAAGCCGTCGCGGCTGAGATACGCGCCTTAGAGGCCGACCAGGCTCGATGGATCGAGGAGAACCGGAAACTCCTTGCGAATATAGCCGTGGCAGGCGCCCGCCGGCAGGTGGACCGCGCCATGGCCGAGGCCGAAGGCTACCGAAGGGTAGGCCCGGACTCGACTTTGCATATCCTGGTTCAGCCGGGAGGGGAGAGACTGGATGCCGGACAAGGCGGGGGGCTGTAGCCTACCCTGGTTCGCCGAACGCGCGGGGGCGCGTCTCTATAACTACTCCGAAGGGGCCGCGGTCGCGGCCTTCGAGCGCGTCGAGACCGACTCGCGGGCCGTAGGCCCGGGAGCGCTCTTCGTCGCCCTGCGGGGGGAGCGCGCCGACGGACACGACTACCTGGCCCAGGTTCAGGCGGCCGGCGCCGCCGCCGCGCTGGTGTCCGAGGCTTGGTACGCCGCCGCCGGCGAGGCCGCCGGCCTGCGCCTGCCCCTCTTCGTCGCGACTGACCCCTTGGCCGCCCTGCAGCGCGCCGCCGCCGCCTGGCGCGCGAGCCTCTCGGGCGTGGCCCGCCTCGGTATCACCGGCTCCTCGGGCAAGACTACGGTCAAGGAAATGTGCGCCGCCATCCTCTCCCGCGTGAAGCGAACGGTAAAGAACCCCGGGAACCTCAACTCGGAGATAGGCCTGCCCGCGTCGGTCTTCCTTATGAGGCCGGAGCACGAGCTGGCCGTCTTCGAGCTAGGCATCAATAGGCAGGGCGAGATGGATGTCCTGGCCGAGATCTTCTCACCCGATTGCGCCCTCATCACCGGCATCGGCAGCGCCCATATCGGGCTCTTGGGCGGCACTCGCAAGGGCATCGCGAGCGAGAAGAAGCGCATAGCCTCGCGCTTCACCGGCGCCCAGACCCTGATCGTGCGCGAAGACGACGATTTCAAGGATTATCTTATGTCCGACGTGGCCGGACGCATCCTTTGCTACGGCCCGCGCTCCATGCCCCTGTTCGAAGGCGCCCGCGGCCGGGGCCTGGCCGGTTGGACCCTACGCTACGGCGGGCTCGACTGCGAGCTGGCCCTGCCGGGAGCGCATAACCTGATGAACGCCCTGGCCGCCATCCGAGCCGCCGAGCTATACGGCGCCGGCCCCGAGGCGGTGCGCGACGGCCTGGCCGAGCTCAAGGCCTTGTCGGGCCGGTCCCAGGTGCTGCCCGGCCCGGTGACGATCGTCAACGATTCGTATAACGCCAACGCCGAGAGCGCCGTCGCGGCGATCGAGTTCTGCGACGAAGCGGAGCTGAGCGCTAGCCGCGTCTATGTGCTCGGTTCCATGAAGGAGCTCGGCGACCACGCCCCCGAGGCTCATCGCCTGGTAGGCCGGCGCGCCGCCCACTCCAAGGCTGCCGCCGTCTATTTCTTCGGCGAGGAAGCCTTGGACGGCTACCAGGCGGCCGCCGAGGCCATAGCGGAGGCCGGAGCCGGCCCCGCGCTCTACCATTTCGTCGACTACGCCGAACTCGAGGCGGCCGTCGTCGCCGCCCTGCGCCCGGGCGACGCGGCGCTCCTCAAAGCCAGCCGTTCCATGGCTTTGGAACGGCTTATAGAACCCATACGCAAGATCGGAGGCGGCGATGCTTCTTGAATGGCTCTATCCCCTGGTACGGTACTTCACGCCGCTCAACGTCTTCCGCTACCTCACCTTCCGTTCGGCCTACGCGGCGGTCAGCGCCCTGCTCATCGCCTTCATATTCGGCCCGGCCATCATCGAGCGCCTGCGCCGCGTAAAATTCGGCCAGTCGATCCGCTCGGACGGCCCCGAGAGCCACCTCGTTAAGACCGGCACGCCGACCATGGGCGGGCTCCTCATGCTCGCGGCCGCGGCGGCCGCGACGCTCCTCTGGGTGGACCTGAATAACCGCTACGTCTGGGTGGCCTTGGGCGGGATGGTAGGCCTGGGGCTCGTGGGCTTTTTGGACGACTACCTCAAGATCAAGAGGAAGAACTCCGACGGCCTCTCGGCTAAGGCCAAGCTCGTCGGCCAGTTCGCGGTGGCCCTGGCCGTGGTCCTGGCGCTCTACCTCGACCGCAGCCCCGATACCACCAAGCTCTATCTGCCCTTCTTCAAGAACCCGGTGGCGGACTTAGGCGCGCTCTGGATACCGCTGGCCGTAATCTACATCGTCGGCTGGTCCAACGCCGTCAACCTGACCGACGGCCTGGACGGCCTGGCCACGGGCCTCGTGATCATGGCGGTGATAGCCTTGGGCATCATCACCTACCTCTCGGGCCGCGCCGACTGGTCCGAGTACCTGGGCATCCCCTTCGTCCGCGGATCGGGCGAGCTCACCGTCTTCGTGCTGGCCATCCTGGGGGCCTGCGTAGGCTTCCTCTGGTTCAACGCCCATCCGGCGGAGGTCTTCATGGGCGACGTCGGCTCCTTAAGCCTCGGCGGCGTCCTGGCCATCCTGGCCCTCGTCGTCAAGAAAGAAATCCTCCTCTTCATCATAGGCGGCGTCTTCATCCTCGAGGAGGTCTCGGTCGTCCTGCAGGTCTTGTATTTCAAGGCGACTAAGGGTAGGCGGATCTTCCGCATGGCCCCGCTCCATCATCATTTCGAGCTCTCCGGTTGGAAGGAGACCAAGGTGGTCATGCGCTTCTGGATACTCGGCGGGCTCTTCGCCATCGTCGCGCTCTCCACCTTGAAGATTCAATAGGACGGGATATGGGCGACGCGTTCCGCATGGAGCGGCCCCTGGGCCGCGGACAGCCGGATTCCTCACTCGTGGCCGCCCTGGCCCTCATGGCCGGGGTCGGCCTGGCGGCGCTCTATTCCGCCTCGTACGGCTACGCCATGGCCTTGGGCCGCTCCCCCGCGTATTTCGTCCTCAGGCAGGCGCTGTGGCTCCTGCCCTCGGCGCTCGCCTTCCTGGTCTGCGCCTACCTCCCGCTGGACTTCTGGCGCGCTAAGGCCGGGGCGCTCATGCTCGCCGGCTTGGCCCTCCTCGCCCTGCCGTTCATGCCCGGCATCGGCATTACCAAGAACGGCGCTTCGCGCTGGTTCGGCTTCTCCGGGCTTTCGTTCCAGCCTTCCGAGTTCATGAAGCCCCTGCTCGTGCTGTACCTGGCGCATATCCTGACCAAGAAGGGCGAGCGCCTGCGCGACTTTACCGGGGGGCTCCTGCCGCCCCTCGTGGTGATAGGCGCGGGGACCGCCCTCGTCCTTTTGCAGAACGATTTCTCAAGCGCCGTGCTGGTGGCCGCCGTCGCGGTCGTCATGCTCTGGGTCTCCGGCGCGCCGCTCGCCTTCTTCGCCGCGGCGGCCAGCGTGGGCATACCCCTGGCCGCCTTAAGCGTGCTTACGAGCGATTACCGCCTGAAGCGGGTCATCGGCTTCCTGGCTCCGCGCTTCGACCCGGCGGACCTGTCGTATCAGGTAAACGGCTCCCTCAGGGCCATACAGGCGGGCGGGCTCTGGGGCCGGGGGCTCGGGCAAGGCAATTTGAAGCTCCGTAGCATCCCCCTCGTGCAGTCCGACTTCGTCTTAGCCGCCTGGGCGGAGGAGACCGGCTTCTTCGGCGTGCTCGCCCTCCTGGGGCTCTGGGCCTTCATCCTGTTCCGCGGTTTCTCCGCCGCCCTGCGCGCCGAGGACGAGTTCGCCAGGCGCCTAGGCTTCGGCATGGGCTTCTATTTAGGCCTGCAAACCTTAGTCAACGTCTTGGTGTCGGTCGGGGCTCTCCCGGCGACCGGCATACCCCTGCCGTTCTTCTCGTCCGGCGGTTCATCGCTCCTGTCCGCGTCCGTGGCCGCCGGGTTCATGGCGGCCGTGAGCCGCCTACCCGGCCCGAGCGGCCGCGCCAAGGGGGCCGCCGATGTATGAGCAGGCCGCGGCCGAACGGGACTACGCCTGGGCCGGCGCCGCGACGCGCGCCGAGCGGCGCGAGTCGCCGTACGGCGAACCAGAGCCGAAGCGGACGCGCCGGGCGGCGGCGAGCCGGGTCGGCGAGAGCCGAGCCGGCGGCCGCCGCGCCGATGATCGCCGACCTACGGGCCGGGGGATCGGCGCGCTCGCCGCCCTGGCGGCCCTCATCGTCGCGCTGGCCGGTATCGGCCTCCTCGCGGCCTCGCCCCTGGCCGCCGTCCGTTCGGTCGATATAAGCGGCGGCTCGAGCCTAAGCCGCGAAGAGCTCCTTTCCTTAGCCGGCATAGGCGAGGCGACCAATTGGCTGGCCTTCGACGCCGCGCAGGCGGCCGAGCGCCTGGTAAGCCACCCGCGCATCGCCCAGGCGAGCGTAAGGAAGGGCTTCTTCGGAGCTCTCTCGATAGAGATCGCGGAGCGCGAGCCGGTGGCCCTGGTCTACGCGCGCGGCGCCTCCGGCCGCCAAGAAGCCCACTGCGTCGACGCCGAGGGCGTAGTCTTCGCCCCGCTCTCGGCCCGGCCCGCGGCGCGCGAGCTCCCGGTCATATCCGGCATAGAGATCCGGGGCCTCCGCTACGGCATGCGCTTAGGCGACGGCATGAAGCCGCTCCTGGCCTCGCTGGCGGCCTTGGCCTCGTCGTCGCCCGAGCTCCTCAAGGCCGTATCGGAGATCAGGCTCGTCGCCAAGGACGGCTCGCCGGCCGAGGCCATACTCTATCCGGCGAACTACCGCGTGCCGGTCCGCATCAAGCCGACCCTGAGCGCCGAGCTCTTGAAGACCATGCTCCTGGTGATGGACGTCATGTACGCCGGCGGCATCGCGCCGAGCGTAGCCGAGCTGGACCTCAGGTCCGACGTGTACGTGTATAAGTTAAAGGAGGCCGTCTCTGGGTGACAATCTGATAGTCGGTCTGGATATAGGGACCTCGAAGACCTGCGCCGTGATCGGCGAGTACAACGAGAGCGGCGTCCTCGAGATCGTAGGGCTCGGCCAGGCGCCGAGCACCGGGCTGCGCAAGGGCGTGGTGGTCAACATCGAGGCGACGCTCCAATCCCTGACCAGGGCGGTCGAGGCCGCCGAGCTCATGTCCGGCCGCGAGGTGCGCGAGTGCTTCGTCGGCGTCGCCGGCGCCAACGTCGAGGGTATCAACTCCCGCGGCGTGGTGGCGGTGACGGGTAAGGGCCGGGAGATCTGCCAGGACGACGTGGATCGCGTGATCGAGGCGGCCCGCGCCGTCGTGATACCGATGGACCGCGAGGTGCTGCACGTCATACCGCAGACCTTCATCGTCGACGACCAAAAGGGCATACGGAACCCCTTGGATATGATAGGCGTCCGCCTCGAGGCGGAGGTGCACATCATCACCGGTTCGGTTACCAGCGCGCAGAACCTCGTGCGCTGCGTCAACCGCGCCGGATTCAAGGCCTCGGGCCTGGTGCTGCAGAGCCTGGCCGCCGCGCGCGCCGTGCTATCGGCCGACGAGAAGGAGCTCGGCTGCCTGCTCGTCGACCTAGGCGGCGGCACCACCGACGTCCTCGTCTACGCCGACGGGGCGCCGTACTTCAGCGCGTCGGTGGGCGTGGGCGGGGCCCAGGTGACCAACGACCTGTCCATCATCCTGAACGTGCCCATGGACGCGGCCGAGCGCATCAAGCGCGAGTCCGGCTCCTGCTATATCGATCAGGTCGAGCTCGACGACTACGTCATCGTGCCGGGCGTCGGCGGCCGGGCGCCGCAGGAGTTGCCGCGCGCCAAGGTGGCCGGCGTCATCCAGCCGCGCATGGACGAGATCTTCCGCCTGGTCCGGGAGCGCGTGGAGCAGATGGGCCATTGGCGCGTCATCAAGGGCGGCGTGGTGCTCACCGGCGGCGGCGCCCTGATGCCCGGCGCGGCCGACCTGGCCTACGAAGTCTTCGGCCTGCCGGTGCGCATAGGCGCGCCTTCCATCTTAGGCGGGCTGGCCGAGGACTATCGGAACCCGCTCTTCGCCACGGCCGTCGGCCTCGTGCAGCTGGGGGCGGAGCGGATCGGCCCGCCGCCTCCCGAGGCGCGCTCCAGGCAGCCGGAGCGCGCCAAGGCCAAGCCCAAGGGGCCGGGCCTGGGTTCCAAGCTCAAGGATTGGCTCGGCGAATTCTTTTAATCATCCGGACGCGCCGCTCGTAGGCGCCGATTTCGAGCCCCGGGTCGCTGACACGGCGCGGGGCGGCATTTCTGAAACGGGAGCAAGGGGAGGGGAGCATGACATTACGTTTGGTGAACGAGGACTCGCAGGGCGATCAGCGTCCGGCCGAGGCTAAGCAGGGGACGCGGCGCTTAAGCTCGTACGAGGCGGCCGGGTTCGACCCGTCTCTGTTCGACGCGCGCGGCTACGAGGAGGCGCACAACGCCACCGTTATCAAGGTGATAGGGGCGGGCGGCGGCGGCTCCAACGCGGTCAACCGCATGATCCAGGAGGGGCTAAAGCACGTCGAGTTCATCATAGCGAACACCGACCTGCAGGCCCTCGGCCGCTCCGGCGCCGGGCGCAAGCTCGGGCTCGGGGCCAAGGTTACCCACGGCCTAGGCGCGGGCGGCAACCCCGAGATCGGCGAGAAGGCCGCCATGGAGGACCGCGAGGCCATAGCCGACGCCCTGCGCGGCGCCGACATGGTCTTCATCACCGCGGGCATGGGCGGCGGCACCGGCACCGGCTCGGCGCCTATCATAGCCCAGGTGGCCAAGGAGCTCGGCGCCCTGACCGTGGCGGTCGTGACCAAACCCTTCTCCTTCGAGGGCAAGGTCAAGATGCGCCTGGCCGAGGAGGGCATCGAGAAGCTGCGCGAGGCCGTCGACACCCTCATCGTCATCCCCAACCAGCACCTGATGAAGATCGTCGAGAAGCGCACGCCCATACGCGAGGCCTTCATGCTGGCCGACGACGTCCTGCGCCAGGGCGTCCAGGGCATTTCCGACCTCATCACCGTGCCCGGCGAGATCAACATCGACTTCGCCGACGTGAGTACGGTCATGCGCGGCAAGGGCGATGCCATCATGGGCGTAGGCCGGGCGAGCGGCGACAACCGCGCCGTGGAGGCCGCCGAGAAGGCCATAGCCAACCCGCTCCTGGAGGACGCGCGCATAGAGGGCGCCAAGAACGTCCTGGTGAACGTGACCGGCGGCGACAACTTCACCCTCTCCGAATACGAGGAGATCGTCTCGATCGTCACCGCGAGCGCCGATCCGGAGGCCATGGTCATAGCCGGCCTCGTGGAGAACCCCGACGCGGGCGACGAGGTGAGCGTGACCGTCATCGCCACCGACTTCATGCGCTCGATCAGGCCGAGCGCCCCGGGCCCCGCCCTGCACAAGGAGGCGGCCAAGAACCTGGACGAGTATATATCGAGCGACGAGTGGCGGAGCATGGTCGAGCCGCGCCTAGGCGCGTCCGCGGCCTCCGGCAAGGGCTATCTCCTGGGCCGCAATGACGCCGACGAGCTCGACATACCCACGGTGCTCCGCGGCCGGCGCTACGCCGGGCAGGGAAACGAGGCCTAAGCCCGTGCCTAGGAGCCTGGTCGACCGATACGGCGCGTGGCTGCTCGCCGCGCGCAGACGCTCCCCCCTCACCCTGGACGCGTACCTACGCGAGGCACGGGCCTTGGAGGCCTGGCTCGCCGCCCGCGATTCGTCCCTGGAGAAGGTCGGCCAATCGGAGCTCCTCGAGTACCTGGTGTACAGGCGTTCGTCGGGCGTGGGCGCCAGGACCCTGGCGCGCGTCGTCTCGGGCCTGCGCGGCCTGTTCAAGTTCATGCGGCTCGAAGGGCTGCGCGACGACGACCCGACCGAGCTCCTCGAGTCCCCTCGGCAAGAGCGCGCGCTCCCCGGCGTGCTCCGTCCCGAGGAGGTGAACAGCTTCCTCGACGCCATCGACGATTCGACGCCCGGCGGGCTACGCGACCGAGCGCTCTTCGAGCTCATCTATTCTTGCGGCCTGCGCATATCCGAAGCCGCCTCCCTAAGCTTCGACATGCTCTACCTCGACGAGCGGATCATCCGCGTGACCGGCAAGCGCCGTAAGGAACGCATCGTGCCCTTCGGCGACGACGCCGCGGCCTGGCTCGTCCGTTACCTCGAGGAAGGCCGGCCACTTTTAGAGAAGCGGCTCCGCAGCGATCGCGTCTTCCTGAACCGCTCGGGCAAGGGCATATCGCGCAAGGGCGTTTGGAAGCGCTTCGACGAGCTGCGGACCGCGAGCGGGGTCGTCGGCAAGCCCCATACCCTGCGCCACTCGTTCGCGACCCACCTCTTGGCCGGCGGGGCGGACCTGCGGACGGTGCAGGAGCTCCTCGGGCACGCCGACATCGCGACCACGCAGATCTATACCCACGTCGACGCCGAGGCCCTGCGCAAGACCCACGCCGAATTCTTCCCCCGGCGGGGCGCAAGCGGGCGGTCGGAAGACGGCGTACTTCCGAAAGGAGGCCAACGGTGAACGAAGCTACGAACGGAAGGCGCGCCCGCCGCGCGCTGCGCCTCGGACTGGGCTTGACGCTCATGGCGCTCGTCGTTCCCATCGCCGTCGGCTCATGCTCCGGGCGGGACGACAAGAACTTCTTAGAGCGCATGTTCGACCTGGAGTCGCGGGCCATGAAGAACGCCCCCCCCTCCAGCGTGGAGGAGCTCAAGGCCGCCATCGCCAAGTACCGCGGCGAGGTGGAGAAGACGGTCTCCGCCATGGAGCGCGAGGGGAACTTCTGGCGCCTCCTAGCGGTACGGCTCATGGAGCGAGGCCTCTACGGCGAAGCCTACGACGCGGCGCTCAAGGCCCTGCGCTTCGACCCGCAGAATTCGGGCCTCTACTACGTTGCCGGTATCTCGGCCGGTTTCCTCTCTAAGATCGCCGCGGTCGAACCCGGCGGCGGCGCGGCGACGCGCGAAGCCTGGCTGCGCGCCGCCGAAGGCGCGTATCTGCGGTCGCTCGAGTTCAACGATCGCAATACGAGGACGCTCTACGCCCTGGCCGTGCTCTATTCCTTCGAGCTGGAGGATTACGACGCCGCCGTCTCGGCCGTCGAGCGCTTCTTGGCCATCAATACCCGCGACGTGGACGGCTTCCTCCTCCTCGGGCGCTCGCTCTACGGGGCCGGCCGGCTCGAGGAGGCGATAGCCGCCTTCGACCGCGCCATCGAGTTCACCACGGTGGAGGAGAAGCGGCGCCAGGCGGCCGAGAACAAGAAGCGCATCTTGGACGAGCTCTATGGCGGCTGAACGGGATAGGCCGCGGCTCCTGGCCCTGGCCCGCTCGCCTTTTCTCTCGGCCCGAGAGCGCATCCTGGTGGCCGGCGCGAGCGACGCGCCCCTACGGGAGCTCGAGCTCGGCGACCTGGAGGCCATCTGCGGGCGGCGCCTGCGTGGCGTCCGGTGGGAGCCGGCGGAGCTCGAGCGCGAGGCGGAGCGCGATAGCCGATGGATGGAGCGGGCCGGCGTGCGGGCCGTATCCTATTTCGACGAGGCCTATCCGCCCCTCCTACGGGAGACGGCGCGTCCGCCGTTCATGCTCTATGCGCGCGGCCGGCTGCCGGACCCGGAGCGCCCGGCCTTGGCGGTCGTCGGGACGCGCTACCCCACCGGACGGGGCCTGTCGGTCGCGGCGGCCATTGCCCGCGAGGCCGCTCGGGGCGGCGTCCCCGTCGTGTCGGGCCTGGCCCGCGGCGTCGACGGCGCGGCCCATCGCGGCGCCCTGGACGGCGCGGGTCAAACCGTCGCGGTCTTGGGGCGGGGGATAGACGGCGTCTATCCTCCCTCGCACCGCGACTTGGCGCGGCGGATCTTGGAGGCCGGCGGCGGCCTCGTATCGGAATATCCGCCGGGGATAGGCCCGACCCGCTGGACCTTCCCCGAGCGGAACCGCATAATCGCCGGCCTGTGCCGGGCGGCGCTGGTCGTCGAGGCCCCTACGGGCTCCGGCGCCCTGATAACGGCCGGTTTCGCCTTGGAAGAGGGCCGCGACGTCTACGTCGCGGCCGCCTGCCTGGGCGGGCCGCGCTCGGCCGGCGCGGACGCGTTGGCGGCCGACGGCGCGCGCGCCGTCCTGAGCTTCGATGAGATCTTCGCCGATTGGGCCGGCCTTGCCTGCCCGGCGGCGTATACCGGACAAGGAGTCTAATGCATATGGCTGGCGATACCGAGCTACGAACTACCGAAGGCGGCCAAACCGCCGAGAACGGCTCCCCGAGCAGGAAGGCCGGCGGAAGCGCCGCGGCCCGTAAACCGGCCGCCGCCAAGAAGGCCGCCTCGGGTGCCAAGAAGGCCGCCGGCGCCAAGGCCGCGGCCAAGCCGACCCTCGTCATCGTCGAGTCCCCGGCCAAGGCCAAGACCATCGAGAAGTACCTAGGCGGCAAGTACGTGGTACTCGCCTCCATGGGCCACCTCATAGACCTGCCCAAGTCCAGGATGGGCGTGGACGTCGACCATGACTTCGCGCCCGAATACCTGACCATACGCGGCAAGGCCAAGCTCTTAAAGGAGCTTGAGAAGAACGCCAAGAAGGCCGGCCGCGTCCTCCTGGCTTCCGATAATGACCGCGAAGGCGAGGCGATCGCCTACCATATCCGGAATGCCTTAGGCGCCAAGATCGAGGGCCTGGAGATCAAGCGCATCGTCTTTAATGAAATTACGCCCCAGGCTATACGCGACGCGGTCAAGGCCCCGCACGAGCTGGACGAGGATAAGGTGAATGCCCAGAAGGCCCGCCGCGTCCTGGACCGCGTCGTGGGCTATAGCCTGTCGCCCCTGTTATGGAAGAAGGTTAAGAACGGGCTCTCGGCCGGCCGCGTTCAATCGGTCGCCCTGCGCCTCATATGCGAGCGCGAGCGCGAGGTCGAATCCTTCATACCCGAGGAGTATTGGACCCTCGAGGCGGATTTCAAGAAGGGCCGCTACGCGTTCTCAGGCGAGCTCGTCTCGTTCAAGGGCGAGAAGGCCGAGCTAAAAAGCGAGGCCGAGGTCCAGGCCGTCGTGGCCGCCATCGGCGACGCGCCCTGCGCCGTGGCCGATATCCGCGAGACCGAGCGCCTGCAGCGCCCCAAGCCGCCGTTCACCACGAGCAAGCTGCAGCAGACCGCGGCCAACCGCCTGGGCTTCACCAGCAAGAAGACCATGCAGATAGCCCAGCAGCTCTACGAGGGCGTCAACATCGGCTCGACGCGCATAGGCCTCATCAGCTACATGCGCACCGACTCGGTGCGCATATCCGACTTGGCGCTAGGCGAGCTCCGCGAGTATATCGGCGCCCATTACCCCGCCGAGCTCCCCGCCGAGCCGGTCGCCTACGCCAGCGACAAGAAGGCCCAGGACGCCCACGAGGCCATACGCCCGACCATGGTCTCCTACGCGCCCGACGCGGTGAAGGATTACCTCAACAAGGACCAGCAGAAGCTCTATACCATCATTTGGGAGCGCTTCGTCGCCAGCCAGATGAACCCGGCCCGCATACGCTCGAGCGCCATGGACGTCGCCGCCGGCGAGGCCGTCTTCAGGGTAAACGCCTCGCGGGTGATAGAGAAGGGCTTCTACAAGGTCATCAAGCTCCTTGCCAGCAAAGAGGACAAGGACACGCTCCTGCCCGAGCTCAAGGTCGGCGAGGAGCTCAGGCTCGAGGGCTACCGCCCCGAGCAGCACTTCACCCAAGGCCCGGCCCGCTTCACCGACGCGTCCATCATCAAGCTCCTCGAGGAGAAGGGCATAGGGCGGCCTTCGACCTACGCGCCCATCATCTCGGTGCTCCTGGAGCGCTACTACGTGACGCGCGACAACCGCCAACTCGTCCCCACCACCCTAGGCCGCATGATCAACGAAATCCTGGTCGGCGCCTTCCCGGACGTGGTCGACGCGGGCTTCACCGCCGGCATGGAGAGCATGCTCGACGAGGTCGAGGAGTCCAAGCGCGACTGGGTGGCGGCCATGAAGGAATTCTACGCGCCCTTTAAGGGCCGCGTCGACGGCATCATGGAGACCCTGCAGAGCCTCCGCGGCAGCCTGGACGAAGCCACCGACGAGGTCTGCGAGAAGTGCGGCAGGCCCATGGTGAAGAAGCTCGGCCGTTTCGGCTTCTTCCTGGCCTGCACCGGCTTCCCCGAGTGCCGCAGCACCCGGAGCATCCCCCTGGCTCGCTGCCCCCGCCCCGGCTGCGACGGCGAGATCGTGGCGCGGCGCAAGGCCGCCGGCCGCGGACGCGAGTTCTACGGCTGCTCCAAGTACCCCGCCTGCGACTTCATCACCTACTATAAGCCGACCAACAGCTACTGCCCCAAGTGCGGCTGGTTCCTCGTGGAGCGCTTCGATAAGAAGAAGGGCTCGTATAAGGCCTGCATCAACCCGGGCTGCGACTATCTCCATAGCCAGGACGACGAGCATGCCGAATCCGATTGAGGCCTACCTCGGGTACCTAGAGTCCGTACGCTCGCTCTCGCCTCGGACCGTACGCTCGTACCGCGAGGACCTGTCGCTGTACGCCGCGTCCTTGGCCGAGGCGGGCGTCGCGCCGGCGGAGGCCGGGCGCGCCGAGGTGCAGGCCTTCGTCGCCTCCATGGTGCGCTCGGGCTACGCCCCGTCCTCGGTCAACCGCGCCCTCTCGGCGGTCAAGGGGCCCTCTCGTTACCTCAT
>CALKWG010000447.1 GCA_938004315.1 uncultured Spirochaetaceae bacterium | reverse complement strand
CTTCCGCGGCGGCCTCTTCTTCGTGGCGGCGGCGGCGCGGGGCCTCGTGCTTAACCGGCTCCTTGGCCTTCTCCACGTGTCCCTTGACGACGAGCTTAAGGGTCGCCTCGTCCTTCTCGTACAGGCGCACGGAGACTTTGTAGTTGCCGACGCTCTTGATCATGCGGCCGGGGACCTCGATCTTCTTGCGGTCGAGCTCGTAGCCCTTTTTCAAGAGCTCGTCCGCCACGGTGGCGTTGGTGACGGCGCCGTACAGCTTGCCGTTGGGGCCGGCGGGCATGTCGAGGATAAGCTCCTCGGCGTCCAGGCGGGCCTTGAGGTCCTGCGAGTTCTTGCGCTTCTCGGCCTTGCGGGCCTCGATCTCGGCCTTGCGGGCCGCGAACATGTTCACGACCGAGGGGCTATAGGGGAAGGCGAGCCCGCGGGGCAAGAGGTAGTTGCGGGCGTAGCCGGCGGCGACGTCCTTCACGTCGCCGAGTTCGCCCAGGTTGGGGACGTCATGGTTCAGGATAACCTTCATGGTCATTCTCCTTGTGGTATAGTGCGCAACGGCAGCCAGGTTTCAAGGGTACCGAGCAGGGCCAGGGCTCCGGCGACGACGGCGCCGAACGTACCCCCGAGGAATACGACGGCGACGAGTCCGAAGCCTAGGAATCGCGCGATAGGGGCCATGCCGATACGCCCTAAGAGGGCGCCGGCCACGGCGAAACCTTGGACTCCGTAGCAGAGCGATAATGAAAGGGCCAGGTTCCAGGCTATCGGCCCTAAGGCCGTATCCGGAAGGAGCCTGGCGGCTAAGATACCGGCCCACGAGGCCAAGAGCGGCCACACGAGCCAGAGCGGTACGCGGTACAGGGGCAGGGGCGGCGCCAAGGCCGGTTCGTCGGCGCCGAGCTCGGTAGCCGCCGCGGCCTTCGCCGCCACGGCCTCCGGATCGGGCATGCCGCCCTCGCCGGCCCGGGCCTCCGCCATCGCCGCCTTCGCGGCGCTGATGAAGCGCCATCGAAGTCCCAGGCGCGTACCGGCCCAGGCGCTGGCGAAGACGAAGGCGAAGAGCACGGCGCCGAAGCTGGCGGCGAGGACGCCGCGCATGGCCTCGAGCAGGGCCGCCGCGTCGACGGACTCCAGCCCGAGCCGTCCGGTCGCCTGGGCTACGGCCGCCTCGAGCATGGAGCGCACGCTCGGCTGGGCGTAGGCCCAGGCGAAGGCGGGTAGCGATACGAGGGC